>JAUWOM010000109.1 GCA_030612085.1 Actinomycetes bacterium | reverse complement strand
TTTAACAATGTATACTGTGAAGGATATCCTTCAGTTAAGATGACTAGAGATAAAATAGAACTGCTAAATGATATAAGTCATCAGTTATCATACTATCGAAGATATGCAGATAGGAGATTTTACAAAGGAATTGAATATATTGATATCTTAGAGAGTTTAGCTCAGAGAAGAATAGCTAAATGTTTTGCCACAAATGATAAAGAAAATGGTGAGATAAAAATTAGTGCTGATCAGATATTTGTAAATATACAGCCCCTTTCTGGATCTATTGCAAACAATTCTGTATATGAAGCTTTTGTGGAACCTGGTGATATAGTAATGGGAATGGCACTACCAGAAGGTGGGCACCTAACTCATGGTTCTGAATTCAACATATCAGGCAAAAGATATAATATTATCTCCTATAAAGTAAACAGAGTAACTGAGAAATTAGACTATGATGAGATAAAAAAATTAGCAATAGAATATAAGCCTAAAATGATAATTGCGGGATACTCTTCTTATCCCTGGGCTCCAGATTGGAAGAAGTTCAGGGAGATAGCAGATGCAGTTCCTGGAAAAGCAATACTTTTTGCAGATATAGCACATTGTGCAGGATTAGCTATTGCTGGTGTATATCCAAATCCTATTGGCTATGCAGATGTTATAACTTTCACTACCCATAAGACTATATGTGGTCCTAGAGGTGCAGTTATTCTTACAACAGATGAAGATAAAGCTAATATTATAGATACAACTGTTTTTCCAGGTGAACAGGGTGGTCCACATGCAAACAAATTTGCTGCTATTGCTGTAGCTTTTGAAATAGCTCAAACACCAGAATTTAAAAAACTCCAGGAAAGAATTGCTGAAAACGCAAAGGCATTTGCTGATGAATTACAAAAATTAGGACTTAAACTTGCATATAATGGAACGAATACTCATCTTTTAGTCGTAGATTTAAATGCTATTAAAACCTACACAGGACTTCCTTTAAAAGGCGAGATAGCAGCAAGGATATTAGATTTATGTGGAATTGTTACTAACAAAAACACTATACCTGGGGATTTGACAGCAGCTGATGCAAGTGGAATTAGAATAGGTACTCCATGGATAACACAGCGAGGAATAAAAAAAGAACAAATTAAAAGACTTGCTGAGCTTATTCATAAAGTTCTAACAAATATACATCCATATTTCTATATTGGAATGTTAGGACAACTTCCGAGAGGTAAGATGGATTTATCAAAATTTGAGGATATAAAAAGAGATGTAGCAAAGTTAGTAAGTGAAATTGAAACTGAAAAATTTGAAAAATCCGGTTATCCTCATTATTGGTTTTTAAATGAAAATTCTAATGTTAAAAAAACTGCACTATTAAATGAACATAAGAAATTAGGTGCAAAATTGGAGGCAAAAAATGGTTGGTTAATTCCTTCAAAATACAATGATACTAAAAATGAAATTTTGGCTTCAAAAAATTCAGCAGTCCTGGTAGATATGTCCGATTATGGTCTTATTAGAGTTATTGGTGAAAGAGCAAAACCTTTTCTACAACAACTTACTACTAATGATATATCAAAATTAAAACCAGGCTATAGTCAAAGGAGTTTTTTATTAGATAAAGAGGCAATGGTAATTGATGATGTCTTAATCCATCAACTTGAACCAGATAAATTTGATAGACACACCTACATTCTTATGACAAATCCATCTAATACAGAACATGTGAAAACCTGGTTAAGAAATATATCGGATGGTTACATACTTTTTGATGATGAGATATTCAAGAAAGTGGAAGGACCAGTCAAGGTTGATGATTTAAAGGAGATTGAAGACGAGAATTTGATGAGAAGTAAGGCTTTGATTAAAGATGAAAGTTTAATTAAAGATAAAAATTTAAAAATAGTTGCAATTTCTCTTCATGGACCTAACTCAAAAGATGTATTAAAAAGCATTGACCAAAAGCTTGCTGAGATTAAAAAATTTCAATTTGTTAAATATATAATTGATGGAATTGAATGCTTAATCTCAAGAAACGGATACAAAACTACTAGTAATAGCAGTAGTAATAATAATAAAGCTAATGGAGATTGTGATAGTAATGATCACATTGAAGATAATAATAAAGAAGACCTTGAAGAAGAATTACATTATGATTTTTATACATATCCAAATGATGCAGTTAAGTTATGGAATCTATTATTAGAAAAGGGGAAAGAGTTTAATGTGGTTCCAGCAGGATTTAAGACAAGAGAAAAATTAAGACAAGATAATGGTTTTCCAATATATGAGGATCTTCCAGGAAATGATAAAAAGAAGAAAAAAATTGATGGAGTTAGTTTATATGAAATTAGTTTAAAAAATAGTTTATATGATTTGAAAAATTTATTTGTATTAAAACAATTGTATTTTGTTGGTCAAAATAAATTTAAAAAATACTTTCACGGTAAGCTTCTTGATGAAAAAGGCTTCAAGGATGAGCAATCATATTTTATTTCTGAAATAGAATCTAATAAAAATATATCTAATAAAGTGAAAGCTAATATCGAAAAAACCAAGAAAAATACAGCTCTAAATAAAAAAGAGTTCCCTTTAAAATCTGTTGAAGAAGAGATTTTAAAAAGACAGAAGGAAAATCCAAAGAGAACAGCTCTTTATGAGGAACATAAAAAATTGACTAATAAAATCATAAATTTTGCAGGTTACGAGATGCCAGTTTGGTATTCAAGTATATCTGAAGAGCACAAAGCAGTAAGAGAGACAGTAGGTCTTTTTGATGTTGGACATATGGGAGTAATCGAAATCTCAGGTGAAAACTGCATAAACTTCTTAGATATAGTGATATCAAATTATATTAAATGGATTTCAGATGGACAATCGCAATACACATATCTCTTGGATTTGGATGGAAAAATCATTGATGATGCAATAATCTATCGCAGAAAAAAGGATAAATATATGATGATAGCTAATGCTGTAAATGAAGATAAA
>JAUWOM010000015.1 GCA_030612085.1 Actinomycetes bacterium | reverse complement strand
TAACCCGTAAGGGAGGCAGCTGTCGAAGGTGGGCTTGATGATTGGGGTGAAGTCGTAACAAGGTAGCCGTACCGGAAGGTGCGGCTGGATCACCTCCTTTCTAGGGAGTTTCTCTAGATTAAATGTCGATCTATGCTATTGCGCTATTTAGTTTTGAAGGAATAAATAATAAAAAAAATATAAAAAAATGGGTATTTTTTTCCCATCTATTAATTTGCTTAAATTTATTAATTATTGATTAATAAATAATTTGTACTTTGAAAACTTCATAGTGATAGTAGAGGAAATAGTCATAATCAAGTTATTAAGAGCATATGGTGGATGCCTTGGCGATAGTAACCGATGAAGGACGCGGTTGGCTGCGATAAGCTTCGGGAAGGCGTCAAACAGCCTTTGATCCGGAGATGTCCGAATGGGGAAACCTATCAGTATTAATACACTGATATCCATATCTGAATACATAGGATATGGAGGGGAACCAGGTGAAGTGAAACATCTCAGTAACCTGAGGAAAAGAAATCAAATCAGAGATTCCCTTAGTAGCGGCGAGCGAAAGGGGAATAGCCTAAACTTATCTAATGTAATAATCTACAGATGTTGTTAGATAAAGGTCATAGGGGTTACCAGATATCTCTGTAGGGATATCAAGGAGTTACAATAATTAGGTTATAGCAGAATTGAACTGGAAAGTTCAGCCATAGAAGGTAATAGCCCTGTAAGCAAAATAACCTAATCTTCTGGTAACTACCTGAGTACAACGGGACACGAGAAACCCTGTTGGAAGTAACGAGGACCACCTCGTAAGGCTAAATATTAACTATCGACCGATAGTGAACTAGTACCGTGAGGGAAAGGTGAAAAGCACCCCGGGAGGGGAGTGAAATAGAACCTGAAACCGTATGCTTACAAGTAGTCGGAGCTTCTTCGGAAGTGACGGCGTACTTATTGAAGAACGGACCGGCGAGTTATGATATGCAGCAAGGTTAAAGGGAAACTGGAGCCGTAGCGAAAGCGAGTCTTAATAGGGCGATTTAGTTGCATGTTATAGACCCGAAGCTGAGTGAGCTACCCATGGTCAGGGTGAAGCGATGGTAAGACATCGTGAAGGCCCGAACCTACCAGAGCTGAAAATCTGGAGGATGAACTGTGGGTAGGGGCGAAAAACCAATCGAACTCAGTTATAGCTGGTTCTCCCCGAAATAGCTTTAGGGCTAGCCTCAAGTGTTTAGTTATGGTGGTAGAGCACTGAATGGAATAGGGGCCCTACAAGGTTACCAACTCCAATTAAACTCCGAATGCCATAACTTTAGAACTTGGGAGTCAGTCTAGCAGGGATAAGCTTGTTAGACAAGAGGGAAACAGCCCAGACCGTCAACTAAGGTCCCTAAATATGAGCTAAGTGACAAAGGAAGTAGAATTGCTTAGACAACCAGGATGTTGGCTTAGAAGCAGCAACCATTTAAAGAGTGCGTAACAGCTCACTGGTCGAGTGATTTTGCGCCGAAAATGTATGGGACTCAAGCTCATTACCAAAGTTACGGATTTAGGATATTAATTTATTAACATCTTAAGTGGTAGGGGAGCATTCTGTGTGGGTTGAAGCCAGATTGTGAAATCTGGTGCACTGCACAGAAGAGACAATGCCGGTATGAGTAACGAAAGACAAGCGAGAAACTTGTCCACCGAATGCCTAAGGATTCCTGGGGAAGGCTAATCCGCTCAGGGTCAGTCGGGACCTAAGCCGAGGCCGAAAGGCGTAGGCGATGGATAACAGGTTAATATTCCTGTACCACCGAGTTATGTTTGAGCGATGGGGTGACGCAGAAAGGTATACCTACGCGGCGATGGTTGTCCGCGAACAAGCATGTAGGGTGTTTCTTTGGTAAATCCGGGAAACATGAAGCCCGAGATGTGATGTCGATCCTTTTTTGGAGAAGTGGTAAACCCTATACTGCCAAGAAAAACCTCTAGTGAGTAACTAGGTGCCCGTACCAAAACCGACACAGGTAGGCAAGCAGAGAATGCTAAGGTGGTCGAGAGAACTCTGGTTAAGGAACTCGGCAAATTAACTCCGTAACTTAGGGAGAAGGAGTGCCTCAGTAGTGTGAAAAGACTTGCTCTTTAAGCACGAAGAGGTTGCAGCGAACAGGCTCAAGCGACTGTTTATTAAAAACACAGGTCTCTGCCAAGTCGAAAGACGATGTATAGGGGCTGACACCTGCCCAGTGCCAGAAGGTTAAGAGGAGAGGTTAGCATCTTCGGATGCGAAGCTTTGAATTTAAGCCCTGGTAAACGGCGGCCGTAACTATAACGGTCCTAAGGTAGCGAAATCCCTTGTCGGGTAAGTTCCGACCTGCACGAATGGTGTAACGATTTGAGCACTGTCTCAACCAGAGACTCGGTGAAATTATGATGTGAGTGAAGACGCTCACTACCCGCAACTAGACGGAAAGACCCTAGAACCTTTACTGTAACCTGGCATTGAGTTTCGATATATCTTGTGCAGGATAGGTGGGAGGCTTTGAATTCATGGCGTCAGCTGTGAAGGAGCCATCCTTGAGATACCACCCTGGATATGTTGGGATTCTAACTGCAGACCGTTATCCGGCTGTAAGACAATGTCAGGCGGGCAGTTTGACTGGGGCGGTCGCCTGCAAAAATGTAACGGAGGCGCCCAAAGGTTCCCTCATAACGGTTGGCAATCGTTAGTAGAATGTAAGGGTATAAGGGAGCCTGACTGCGAGACCTACAAGTCAAGCAGAGACGAAAGTCGGGCCTAGTGACCCGGTGGTCCAAAGTGGAATGGCCATCGATTAACGGATAAAAGGTACTCTAGGGATAACAGGCTTATCTCCCCCAAGAGTCCATATCGACGGGGAGGTTTGGCACCTCGATGTCGGCTCATCGCATCCTGGGGCTGTAGAAGGTCCCAAGGGTTTGGCTGTTCGCCAATTAAAGCGGTACGTGAGCTGGGTTTAGAACGTCGTGAGACAGTTCGGTCCCTATCTATTGTGGGCGTAGGAGATTTGAGGGGAGTGATCCTCAGTACGAGAGGACCAGGATGAGCAGACCTCTGGTGTGTCAGTTGTTCTGCCAAGAGCATTGCTGATTGGCCACGTCTGTAAGGGATAACCGCTGAAAGCATATAAGTGGGAAACCCACCCCAAGATTAGATCTCCCATCTCGTAAGAGAGTAAGATCCCATGTAGACTACATGGTTGATAGGCTGGAGGTGTAAGTGCAGTAATGCATTCAGCCGACCAGTACTAATAGATCGAGGACTTGATTTTATTTCTAAAACATTCACTATGAAGTTTTAAAAGTATAGTTTAGATCTTAAATATCTATATTATCTAATTCAGATAAGATATTAAAGATATTTTTGACAGTTAAGATAATTAAAAATTAATATTTTAGATATTTAACGGTGGCTATAGCGGAGGGGTTACACCCGTTACCATCCCGAACACGGAAGTTAAGTCCTCTTGCGCCGATGGTACTACACTGGAGACGGTGTGGGAGAGTAGGTAGCTACCGGTTTTTTTTGGAATAAATTTAAATAGCTTATAATAGAAGTACCATTATTCTTTTTTAATATTTTGCATAAAAAAGAATTATGTAATTTAGTAAAAAGGTATATAAAAAGATCTTTTCAGGATGCTTAAAAAATTTATTTTTTATTTAAAGTATGCATTTCCATTTTTTATTCTTCAAAAGGATATTCCACTTATCTTAGGATTAGTTATTAATGACCGTTGTAATTTAACCTGCAAACATTGTCGTGTTTCAAATAGAGCAAAACCTGATTTAACTATGAAGGAAATATTAAACAGGTTAGAGAGGTTTTATCAAAGAGGACTTAGGGAACTCTATATCGAAGGCGGTGAGCCATTTTTATGGAATGATGGAAAATATATCTTAAATGATGTAGTGGATAAAGCAAAAGAAATTGGATATTTTCATGTTCATATTTATACAAATGGATTATTTCCCTTAAAATCTCATGCTGATTTTCTCTGGGTGAGTGTAGATGGATTAAAGGAAGAATATGCCAAAATTAGAGGTGATCATTTTGAAAAAGTAATAAGAAATATTAAAAAGTCTACTCATCCCAAAATTTGCATTGTATATACAATTAACACTATCAACAAAGAAGCGATTAAAAGATTCTTAATATTTACTCAAAATCAACAATTAAATAATCTTGGAGTAGTTTTCTTTTTTCATACACCTTATTATGGTTACGATGAGTTATTCATAGATTTTGAAGACAGAAGAGATATTATTGAAAAAATCATTCAATATAAAAGGATGAAATTACCAGTTTTCAATTCCTATGCGGGATTAAATGCTTTGAAATCTGGAAAATGGAAAAGACCAAATAGATTTGGTGCAATGACAGATATAGATGGTGATTATATATGTTGCAGATTTAGAGCTAAAAATATTTGTGAAAATTGTGGTTATTGTACATTTACAGAAATAACAGAAGCTCAAAAATTGAAGTTTAGCGCAATCAGGAATTTATTAAAATTTTAGTGGGTATATATGTTAACACAAATCATAACAAGAGCTATAAGGCGTTATTTAGTTGGATCAAGACAGGAGTTTATCTTTAAACCAATAGATGATATAAAGTTGCCATCAATAGAAAAAATAGATATGTATATCCACATTCCCTTTTGTAAAAATAAATGTCCTTACTGTCCATATAATAAAATAATGTATGATAAGAAATTAACTGAGCTATATTTAAAGGCAATACTTACTGAAATTGAACAATACTATAATCGCCTGGGGAGAATCAAAATCACCTCTATTTATATAGGAGGTGGGACACCTACAAATCTTATAGATGAGTTAGGGGTGATTTTAGAAAGAATCAGAGACCGTTTCATTATAACTGGTAATATTTGTATAGAAACTACTCCATCTGATTTAAATAAAGAAACAGTAAGTAAATTGGTTAGTTATGGTATTAATTTAGTTAGTTTAGGAGTACAGAGTTTTAATAATGAATATCTTCAATTAATAGGAAGAAATTATAAAGCGAGTATCTTATATCCGGTAATAGAATTGCTTTCATCCTCAAATTTTGAATCCATCAATATTGACCTTATGTTTGCCTTGCCAGGTCAAACAGTAGAAGAAGTGATATTAGATCTAAAGAAAGCTATTAGTTCTGGTGTAAATCAAATTACTCTATATCCACTTTTTACCTTTCCTTATTCCACAGTAGGAAAATACCTTAATCTTAAAAGGGTCAAGATGCCAAATATAATTACAAGAAAAAGTATGTATTATGCAATACATGACTTCTGCATAGATAATGGTTTTAAGAGGGTATCTGTTTGGGGATTTAATCGGGGCGAATTTCCAAGATATTCCTCAGTAACCAGAGATAATTACATTGGCTTTGGTGCTGGCGCTGGTTCACATATATCTAAAACATTCTATTTGAATACATTCTCTGTTAAAGAATATATTAAAAATTGTTTTAATGAAAAACTACCAGTAGCTTTAAAAATGGACTTTACAGACTCAATGACTCGATATTATTGGCTTTATTGGCGATTTTATGACACATATATTCCAAAAGGACAGCTCTTTGAGCTATTTGGTAAAAATGATAAGAATATTCAATTGTTATTATGGTTGATCAATATATTAAAATTAGGTGAAGAAGACGAAGAAAATGTTTTCTTATCTAAAAAGGGTGCTTTCTGGCTTCACTTAATACAAAATTACTTTGTACTCAACTACATTGATAAAATATGGTCTGTTGCAATGAAAAAACCATGGCCAGATGAGATCAGAATATAATGTATTAAATTTTAATTTATTTTCAGTTATTTTAAGTATTTTAATTTTTATTTAAAATGGTAATTTAAAAAGTAAAAATTCATTTTAAAAGATTAATTATTTTTAGGAGATCTATTATGTTCAAAAAAGTTTTAAGGTGTATAAATAAGGAATTTTCAGGTGATAGAGCAAAACAATTTGTAGGTAAAATAATGAGCTATCATAGAATTCAAGCAAGTCCTGGTTTTCGTGAAGCTGCTAAATATTGTCATAGAGTATTATCTAAATTTAATATAGAAGCTGAGATATTATCTTTTCCAGCTGATGGAAAGAGCAGATATTGGTCTTTAGATATGTTTGAAGAGTGGGATGCATCAGAAGCAAATCTTTATATTACTGAACCTGAAAAATATAGAAAGAAGTTAGCAGATTATAATGATCTTAAAATATCTTTAATTCAAAGAAGTGCTCCAACTGAATGTGAAGCTGAGATTGTAATTCTTGAGGATGGTGAAAATGTATCTGATTATGAGGGTATTGATGTAAGGGGAAAGATTGTCTTAACTAAAGGGGATATAAGAATAATTTATTACTTAGCCATTGAAAAATTTGGGGCAATAGGCATTATATTTGACGGTATAAAAGAAGTTAAACCTATTCGACACCGTATGGATATTCCTGATGCTGTTCAATATTCATCATTCTGGTGGCACAAAGGGGATAAGAAATGTTTTGGGTTTGTCCTTTCACCAAAAGAAGGAGAGAGGTTAAGGGAGCTTGTAAGGGAAAGGATTAAAAACAATAAATTGCCAATAAGGGTAAAAGCTAAGGTAAAGAGTAAATTCTATAAAGGTAAAGTTGAGGTTGTATCTGCAATTATTCCTGGAGAGACAGATGAAGAAATAGTTATTATATCTCATCTTTGTCATCCTCAAGGAACAGCAAACGATAATGCTTCAGGAAGTGCTGCCAATTTAGAGATTGCAAGAACTATTAATAAATTAATTAATGAAGGAAAACTTCAAAAACCTAAAAGAAGCATTAGATTTCTCTGGGTTCCAGAGATGAATGGAACTATTCCATTTTTGGCTACTAATGAAGATAAAATATCAAAAATGATAGCTGGTATAAACTTAGACATGGTTGGTGAAAATCAAGACCTTTGTAAAAGCTCTTTTCTTATAGAAAGAACACCAGATTCAAATAGTAGTTTTGTAAACGATTTAGTGGAAAGAATAAGGGATGAATTTACTGAAGATACTAAAAATCCCTTTGGAGCTGGAAGATTTGCTTCTTTTAAATATGCAACTACCCCATTTTCTGGTGGAAGTGACCATTATATTCTCTCTGATCCCACAGTAGGAATTTCATGTCCAATGCTTATTCAGTGGCCAGACAAATTTTATCACACAAATTTAGATACTTTAGAAAAAGTTGACCCAGAGATGTTAAAGAGAACAGGTATTATTGCTGCTACATATGCTTATTTTTTGGCAAATGTGGGTGAAAGGGAAGTAATATGGTTAGCCAATGAAATGCTATCTAAATTTAAACGAAAAATCTTAAAATTCATTCAAGATGAAATTACCAAAATTTCAGCTATTCAAGAATTTAATAAGTTTAGAGTAGAACCAACACAAAAGAATACTGCAATTGAAGTAATAAATCTTGAGAAAAAACTTAACTATTTTATTAACTGTCAGAAAAATGCATTTATTTCACTTAAAAAATTATCTCATATTAATGTTGATAAATATAATGAGGAGATTGAAGAATTTACAATAAAAGAATTGCAAAGGACAAGAAAAGTAATTTATAAAGATCTTGGTTTTAATAAAAAAGAGGTTTCAGAAATATGTGAGGAAATGGGAGAAGGAAAGATAGAAAAGAAAGGATTAATTAAAGAATTTGAAGATAAAGAAAAAATCAAATGGGAGGATATTGCTGATAAAAATATTATAAGCAGGATATATAAAGGACCTATATTAGAAATGAATATCTTAAATAGATTAAGCAAAGAACAAAGGGAAAAATATTTTGAACTTAAAAAGGAAAATGCAGAAACATTTGATTTAATAAGAACTCTTGCTCTTTATTGGGCAGATGGTAAAAGAAAGTTATCAGAAATCGCAGATTTGGTTGAACTTGAATCGGGTTTGAGAAATACAGAATTTTTAGTTAAATATTTTAATTTTCTATCTAAATGTAAATTAATAAAATCAAAAATTGTAAAAAGTTAAACTCCTATTCTTTTATATCTTTTAATGTATCTTTTTGGATTTTTTGGAAGTATTATTGTTAGTATTATTCCCATTAAAAATCCACCAATATGTGCAAACCAACCAACATTTCCCAATAACACAGGATGCATTAAAGAACCCATTCCATAAACAACCTGATATATAAACCATAAGGCAATAAAGATTAGAGCAGGAATCTTAGTTATAGTAAAAAACATGAGCACCTTAATAGAAGATTTCCAGTAAAGCAATAAATAAGCAGCCATAACTCCAGAAATTGCTCCACTTGCACCAATAATTGGCAGAGAACTTTGTGAATAAATGAGAGTATGTCCTAATATCGCACCTACGTGACAAAGAAAATAGAAAATTATGAATTTAATGTGGCCAAAAGCATCCTCAATATTATCTCCAAATATCCACAAGAACCACATATTAAATAATAGATGTGAAAAACTTCCATGCAAAAACATAGATGAAAACATAGTAATAATTGGCATGGGGGAGGGTAATAAAGCTAAGGATGAGGGTGAGAACCCCCATTTATTAATAAAACTCTGAAGATTTAATGTACTTAAGAGTACCCAAAAATGAAGAATAATATTAACTGCAATAATTATAAAAGTTAAAAATGGTTTAACTTTTGTTGGATAGTCATCAGATATGGGAATAACCACTTATTTTTCTTCCTTTTTAATAAAATATTTTGGAGAGTTCGTAGAGATCTTTATCCACATATTTTATTTGTTTTATTGCCTCTTCAATAGGAATATCTATTATTTTAGTTCCTCTTAGAACAACCATTCTATTGAATTTTTCCTCTTTTACTAAATCTACAGCTGCTGCTCCTAATTTTAGTGCAAGGATTCTATCAAATGCTGTTGGTTTTCCACCTCTTTGCAGGTGACCTAATATTACATCTCTTGCTTCATATCCAGCTTCCTTTAATCTATTTCTTATAATCTTACCCATTCCACCCAACATAACATGTCCAAATTCATCTACTTCTTTACTTTTTATAATTTGTTCAGCTTTTAAAGAGGGTTTTGCACCTTCTGCAACCACCACTATGGAGAAATTTTTTCCTCTGTTTCTTCTTTCCTTAATTCTATTTATTATTTCATCAAAATCAAATTCAAATTCTGGTATTAAAATAACATCAGCTCCCCCAGCAAGACCAGCAAGTATTGCTATCCAGCCTGTATTTCTTCCCATAACTTCTACTACCATTACTCTATGATGAGAAACAGCTGTAGAATGAAGCTTATCAATAGCATCAGTTGCTATTGATAGAGCAGTATCAAATCCAATAGTATAATCTGTTCCAGATATATCATTGTCAATAGTTTTTGGTACACCAACACATTTTATACTCTCTTTAGATAATTTATTAGATACAGAATTAGTATCCTCACCACCCAGAGTTATAAGGCAATCCAGTTTAAACTTTTTTATATTATCGAGAACTTTTTGGACACCATTTTCTTTTTTATAAGGATTAGTTCTTGAAGTTCCCAGAAAAGTTCCTCCAATATGTAATATTCCTGAGATTGAATCAAGGTCTAATTTCTCAATATCTCCCTCAATAAGACCCAACCATCCATTTTTAATTCCAAATACTTCATATCCATATTTAAGAGCTTTTCTTACTATTGCTCTAATTGCAGCATTTAAACCTGGTGCATCTCCTCCTCCTGTAAGCACACCTATTCTTTTAATAGTCATTTTTTACCTCCTTATTTATTTTTCCAAAAGTTCTATTTTTTAGAGATTTGCGGCATGGTTTCGAAGACATTTAGTCAAGAAACTTTGCCCAAATCTTATAGTAATTTTTAAATTTATACTTTTTTAAATTATTTTTTTTAATGAGATTGCTTCAGGACTTTGTCGCTCGCAATGACAACCGGAATCTCACTTCTCGCAATGATACTTAAAGTCTTTCCTTATTTATAGCTTTGTGGCATGGTTTCGAAGACATTTTAGTCAAGAAACTATGCCCAAATCTTTCAAAGATTATTTAATTTATTTTTTTTCTTTTTTTGATTCTTCTATTATTTTTTCTTGAATATGAGATGGCACTTCCTCTGAATGTGATATATTCATACTGAAACTGCCTCTTCCTCTAGTAATTGATCTTAAATCCTTTGAATACTTAAACATTTCTGCTTGTGGGACTAAAGCTTTTATTTTTTTTATGTTTTTTTCAGGTTCTATACCCAATATCTTTCCTCTTCTTGAATTAAGATCACCCATAATATCCCCAACATATTCATCGGGAATCTCAACCTCAACCTCCATAATTGGTTCAAGAAGAACAGGATTACCATTAAGAACTCCTTTTCTAAAAGCCATTGCTGATGCTATTTTAAATGCTATTTCTGATGAATCTACTGAATGATATGAACCATCATATAAATTAACACTAATATCTGTAACAGGATATCCAGCTATTGCACCTTCCTGTAATGCAGCCCTTACTCCTTTTTCAACTCCGGGTATATAGCCTTTTGGTATTGATCCACCAAATATAGTTTCAATAAATTTGAAACCTGCACCTTTATCAAGAGGTTTCATTTCTAACCAAACATGCCCATATTGACCTCTTCCACCTGATTGTTTCTTGTATTTTCCTTCTACCTTAACTGTTTTTCTTATTGTTTCTTTATATGCTACTTTGGGCTTTATGAGTTTTACTCCTACACCAAACTTTCTTTTTAATTTATCTATAATCACCGAAAGATGAACATCTCCCATTCCATATATCAAGTGCTGTTTTGTTTCAAAATTCATCTTATGTGAGAATGTAGGATCTTCTTCCATTAACTTTCTGAGTCCGTTTGATATTTTTTCTTCATCACCTTTTAATAATGGTACGATTGCAGTATTTTCCATTGAAGGAGGATAATCAACTTTAGCAAGTATTATTGGATTTTTTGAGTCACAGAGAGTATCTCCAGTTGAAATATGTTCTAATTTTGATACCGCAACAAAGTCTCCAATAGAAGCTTTATCTATTTGTGTCTGAGTCTTACCTTTTGAAATGTACATATTACTAAGTTTTATACTCTTTTTATTATTTGCATTAAAAACAACAGAATTGGAATTTATCTCACCAGTGTAAATTCTGAACATAGATAATTTTCCTACAAATGGATCAACCATAGTTTTATAAACATATGCTAAAAATGGTGATTTAGACGAAGGTTCTATTTCTTTATCCTCTTTTGTTTTAGGGTCTTTACCTGATATTTTTGCAATTTCTAAAGGTGAGGGGAGAAGATCAATTATCATATCTATTATCGGTTCTGTGCCTATGTTTTTTAATCCCGAACTACAAGTAACAGGAAATATTTTTCTATTTTTTACAGCACTTCCCAATACCTCTTTAAGTTCATCTTGAGAAAGTTCTTCACCATCAAGATATTTCATGAGCATCTCATCATTAGTCTCTACAATTGTTTCAATTAAATTCTCTCTAAGGCTTTTTACCTTTTCTATCATTTCCTCAGGAATTTCTGTATCTTTAATTTTTTTCTCAGATTCATATATGAATGCTTTTTGTTCTAATAAATTTACCCATCCTTTAAAATCATCTTCTTTTCCTACTGGTAGATTTAGTGCAACTACCTGTGACCCATAGATATTTCTTAACTGATCCAAAACTTTATAAAAATCAGTACTTTCTCTATCCATTTTGTTAATGGTAATAATTATGGGAATTTCTAAATTTTCACAGTATGTCCAGATTTTTTCAGTTCCAACCTCAACACCAACAATAGAATCACATAGAAGGACAACTCCATCACATACTCTAAGTGAGTTTAGAAGCTCTCCCACAAAGTCTAAATATCCAGGTGTATCTAAAATATTGATCTTGTGGTCTTTCAAATTACATGGAGCAATAGAAGTACTTATACTTATAGTTCTCTTAATCTCCTCAGGTTCAAAATCTGTTGTAGTTGTTCCTTTTTCAACACTACCTCTTCTATTTATTTCATCACAATTAAACAAAATTGATTCTACTAGTGATGTTTTTCCAGTTCCACTATGACCAACAATGCTAACATTTCTAATATTTTCAGGATTAGTAATTTTCATTTAAAATATGACTCTAAAATCCCTTTGCTAAGATAGGTAATAAGAGTCATTCTCCTTTCTATTTATTATTTACTTTTTATTTTTTAATTATCTCATATATTTAATAATTTATTTTAAGTTATCTCAATTCTTTTTATAATATTTAAAAGGAGTATTTTAACATTAGATTGGATTATAGAGGGTTGAAAATGGTTTTTAATTAATTATGATAATTTAATTACCAATTTCATATATATAAATAAATCTTACCCCATATCTTAGAGCATCCAAATGATTATCAAAACCTATATCTATGTGATTATTTCTTATTTTTTTACCTGTATCTCCAGCAATTGCAACTCCATATCCGGGTATTAATACTTTTGTTCTAAGTGGTATATATTTTGGATCTACTGCGATAACACCATGACCAGCCTTTAAACCTATAGCAGTATATCCACTTGAATATTTACCACAACAAATAGGACAAGGGCAATAACCTGTTGCCAAAACTCTGTACCCATCAACAATTTTAAGGTTTGGATATTGTGATTGAATTTTTTTAATTCTTTCTTTTATTTCTTTTAAATTGTTTTCTAAATTGGCTACTTGTATTCTTATTTCTTCCAATTTTTTTTCATATTTTGCTTCATTTATTAAAAGTGAATTATAGGTAGAATTATACTGATCTCTATAACTATTGAGCTCTTCATGGTTTTTTTTTAATGTGAGCTTAGTTTCTATAAGTTCTTCTCTTGTTTCGATGTAGTTATTGATTGCCTCTGAATCCTGTTTCATCATATAACCAAACAAATTTATATTTTTAAAGAATGTGATAATATCTTTTGGTGATATTACAGCTTGAAAAAAAGAATTGTTTTTCCGTTTATAAAGTTCAATGGCTTTTTCATTAAGAATTTTAATTGTATTTTTTAACTCAATTTCTATTTTTTTAATATTTAATTCCAAGTTTTTAATTTGATTTTCTAAGGCATTTATCTTAGATTCTAATGAAAGTAAATCGTGTTTTATTCTATCTATTTCTTCTCTTATATTATTTAAGTCATAAAGAATTGCATTCTGTTCATTTGTGAGTTTAACCTTTTCACCTTTTAATCTTTCTAAGTCTGCAGCAAAGATTATATGAGGATTGATAGTGATAGCTATGAAGATGCTTATAAATACAATAAATATCAGGTATTTAAATATTTTTATATTTTCAAAAAATCTGTTTATATTCATCCCAAAAAACACAGAAGTTTAAACTCTTTCAAGATGGATTAAAAGAGTTTTTTTTCTCTATTAATAACATAAAATTTTTATAAGAATAATAATAAAAATCTCAATTAAGCTAATTATAAGTAATAATTATAATACAATAATGAGAAATATCTCAAATTTCAAGATTTTTAATATTAAATCACATATTGTCTCGTATTTATTGATTTGGTATTATAATATATATATATTAGGAGTGTGATATATTTGAAAAAGATTGGAACATTTAAAGTAAAATCTGGATTGGCTGAGATGCTAAAGGGTGGAGTAATTATGGATATTGTATCAGTGGAGCAAGCCATGATAGCTGAAGAAGCTGGAGCAGTTTCAGTAATGGTGTTAGAGAGGATACCTGCAGATATAAGAAAAGTTGGAGGAGTAGCGCGAATGGCAGATCCTCAGCTTATTAAAGATGTAATGGATTCAGTAACTATTCCTGTAATGGCTAAAGTTAGAATTGGACACTTTACTGAAGGGCAAATATTGCAGGCTTTGGGGGTTGATTTTATAGACGAAAGTGAAGTCTTAACTCCAGCAGATAATCAATATCATATAGATAAAAATAAATTTGAAATTCCCTTTGTTTGTGGAGCAACAAATCTTGGCGAAGCATTAAGAAGAATTGGAGAAGGAGCAGCTATGATAAGAACTAAGGGAGAAGCTGGAACTGGAAATGTAGTAGAAGCTGTAAAACATATGAGACTTATTATGAGTGAGATTAAAGAATTGACTTCTTTATCTGAAGATAAGCTTGTAACAACAGCAAAAGAAATGGAAGCTTCACATGAATTAGTAAAATGGGTTGCGGAAAATGGTAAACTTCCTGTAGTAAATTTTGCAGCTGGAGGAATTGCTACACCTGCAGATGCAGCTCTCATGATGCAACTTGGAGCAGAAGGGGTCTTTGTTGGCTCTGGAATATTCAAATCAGAAAACCCTTCTGTAATGGCTAAAGCTATTGTGAGAGCAACAACATATTTTAATGATCCGGAAGTTTTACTTGAAGTTTCAAGGAATTTGGGTGAAGCGATGATGGGACTACAAATATCTCAAATAGACGAAATGGATCTTTTACAAAAGAGGGGAATCTGATTTGAAAAAGATAGGTGTACTTGCTCTTCAAGGAGCGGTAAGTGAACATACAGATATACTTGAAAGATGTGGTGTTATACCAATTAAGATAAAAAAAACAGTTCAAATTGCTGATATAGATGGTTTAATTATTCCAGGAGGTGAAAGCAGTACAATTGGAAATTTGATGAATGAATACAGTTTCTTTGAAAAGATAAGAGAGTTTGCATCCAAGGGAAAGCCAATTTATGGTACCTGTGCTGGATTAATATTAATGTCA
>JAUWOM010000064.1 GCA_030612085.1 Actinomycetes bacterium | reverse complement strand
ATGCCTGAAGCTTTTGATCTACATTATACTGGAGAGGATAACGCAAAACATCGCCCAGTTATGATTCATCGAACTATATTAGGAAGTATTGAAAGATTTTTAGGTATATTAGTTGAACACTATGAGGGAGCTTTTCCAACCTGGCTTGCACCTGTTCAAGTTACATTGATTCCAATTACTGATAAACATAAAAACTTTTCTTTAAAAGTAATGGATTATTTACAAAAAAAAGGTGTAAGAGTGGATTTAGATGACAGGATGGAAACTGTTAGCAAAAAAGTTAGAGATGCACAGGTTATGAAAATTCCATATATGTTGGTTATTGGAGATAAAGAGGTTAGCACAAATTGTGTAGCGGTAAGATGCAGATCAGAATTAGATCTGGGACCAATTCCAGTTGAGAAATTTTTAGAAGAAATTGATTTAGAAATAAAAAACAGATATTTAGAAAGTGAAATATGTAGTAGTCAAAAGTCATTAATGTAAAATTAATTTCTAAATAAAATTTAGTAGACAAAAGGAAAAAATAAATGTATAATACCTACAATTTTATATTTGTTAAGCAGGAGCTAAAAATCTTCTCACCAAACAATGCATAATTGTTATTAGTTTGGTAGTTAAGTTAAAGGGCGGCTTCTGCCGCCATTTTTAATATTAAAATTAAAAAGGATAAAGGTAAGAACAAAAAAAGTTCAGAAGGAATAAAGATTACTAATCGTAATTAGTATTAAAACTTAAATAATTAAATTTGTAAATTATGGAGGTAAAGACATTAAAAAGTTCCCAAAAATAAATGATAGAATAAGGGCTGATGTTGTTAGGTTAATAGGACCAGATAAAGAGCAGATGGGAATCGTTTCATTAAAACAAGCTCTGGATACAGCATATAAGATGGACTTAGATTTAATAGAAGTAGCATCAGATGCAAAACCACCAGTTTGTAAAATAATGGATTTTGGAAAGTATAAATACAAACAGGATTTGATGAAGAAGAAGGCTAAGAAGAAGCAGACACAGATAGTGATTAAGGAGATCAAATTAAAACCTAAAATTAATGATCATGACTTAAAAACAAAGATAAAACATGTTAAAAGATTTTTGAATAAAGGGGCTAAAGTAAAGATAAGTGTGATATTTAGGGGAAGAGAGTTAGCTCATACTGATATAGGTTGGGAATTATTAAATAGAGTAGCTCTTGAAGTTGAAGAATTAGGGGAGATAGAATCTTCTCCAGCTATAGATAGAAAGAATATGGTAATGTTATTAGCTCCCACCAGAAAAAAAAGAAAAGGAGAGAAAGAAATTGCCAAAGATGAAGACTCACAAGGGGTCAGCAAAGAGATTTAAAATTAGTGGTAGTGGAAAAATTGTGCATAGAAGTCCAACAATGAGTAAAAAGTTGATGAAAAAATCATCTGCAAGAAAAAGGCGTTTAAAAGCGGAAAAAATTCTAAAAAAGTGTGACGCTAAAGTAACAAGACAAAAATTAGGTATTTGATTTTTTATATATTTAATGGAGCTAATATGACTAGAGTAAAAAGAGGTGTTCTTAAACATAAGAAGAAAAAAAAGATACTGAAACTTGCAAAGGGATATAGAGGTTCAAAAAGTAAAAATTATAGGGTAGCGAAGACTCAAGTTTTAAGATCTATGAAATATGCATATCGGGATAGAAAAAGAAGAAAAAGGGATTTTAGAAGATTATGGATAATGAGAATTAATGCAGCTGTTAGAGAACATGGGTTGAGTTATTCAAGATTTATAAATGGCCTTAGACTTGCTGAAATAGATATAAATAGAAAGGTTTTGTCTGAGATTGCAATAAATGACCCAAAAGCTTTTTCTAAACTTGTAGATATTGTAAAGGAGAAAATTTCAGCATAATTTTTTCAGTTAAGTGCTAAGTACTGAGTGGGTTATTCAATAACTAACTCAGGTGGTACCACGGAAAAATACCCTTCGCCCTAAGGCGAGGGGTTTTTTAATAATAAATAAAATAAATGGTCAGAGTAAAAAGAGTTATACTTAAACATAAGAAGAAAAAAAAGATACTGAAACTTGCAAAGGGATATAGATTTAAAGATTTAGGGGGTAGTTTATGATTGAAAAAGGTAATGATAGGTATATAAAGGATATAGAGAAATACTTAAAAGATAGTTTAATTGAAACAGATAAAGCATCAACCATTGATGAACTTGAGAAAATATATTATCAATATTTAGGAAGAAAGGGTAAAATAACATACATTTTAAGATCACTCAGTTCTTTGCCCAAGGATAAAAGACCATTGGTTGGGAAAAAGGCAAATGAAGCAAGCAAAAGGATAGAAAAATTTGTTAACGAGAAAAAAAATAACTTAAAGAAAAAAGTAGTGGAAAAGGTTCTTAAAGAAGAAATAGATATAACTCTTCCTGGAAGGCAATTACAATTAGGAAAACTTCATTTGATAACTAAAACAATTAATGAAATAGTCGATATTTTTATTGGAATGGGTTATAAAGTAGCAGAGGGTCCAGAAGTCGAGTCGGATTATTATAATTTTGAAGCATTAAATATACCACCAGATCATCCAGCAAGGACTTTACAGGATACACTTTTTATCACAGACAAGATGCCATTAAGAACTCATACATCGCCTGTTCAGATAAGATTTATGGAAAGAAATAAACCACCAATATATATTATTTCACCTGGTAGGGTGTATAGAAGAGATAATATAGATCCAACTCACTCTCCAGTGTTTACACAATTTGAAGGACTTGTGGTTGACAGGGGTATTTCAATGGCTCATTTAAAAGCAACTTTAGAAGTTTTTGCTGAAAAAGTATTTGGTGAAGGTACAAAGGTAAGATTACTTCCAAGCTATTTTCCATATACTGAACCAAGTGCTGAAGTATTGGTTCAGTGTCAAGAGTGTATGGGAAAAGGTTGCTCAGTTTGTACAAGAAGTGGATGGATTGAGATCTTGGGCTCAGGAATGGTTCACCCTTATGTTTTAGAGAATGTAGGGATTGATTCAGAAGAATATACCGGGTTTGCATTTGGAATGGGTGTGGAAAGAATTGCTATGCTTAAATATAAAATAAGTGATATGAGACTATTTTTTGAAAATGACCTAAGATTTTTAAAGCAATTTTAATAATAAATATAAATGTTTAAAAGTTAATTAAATATAAAATGGGAGTTTGAATTGAAGATACCTTATAAATGGTTAAAAAAATATGTAGATTTTGATTTATTACCTCAAAAACTTTCAGAGGCATTAAATGTATCAGGAACAAGAGTTGAAACAGTAACTTTACGTAAAGCGACTTTTAATAATGTATTAGTTGGAAAGATTCTAAAAATTAAGTCGCATCCCAATAGTGAAAAATTACTTTTATGTGAAGTAGATATTGGAAAAGAGAAGCTATCCATTGTTTGTGGAGCGCATAATATAAAGGAAGGAGATCTTGTACCAGTTGCAGTTGTAGGTTCAAAAATAAAGAACCAAAATATTAACAAAAGAGAGGTAAAAGGTATAAATTCACAAGGAATGTTATGTTCCTCGATAGAATTAGACTTAGGTGAGGAAGAAGACACTATACTAATTTTAGATAATACATTTGAAATAGGTCAGGATTTAGCAGATATATTAGAGATAAACGATTATATCTATGATTTGGAAATAACACCTATTAGACCTGATTGTTTAGGAGTAATTGGTATTGCTCGAGAAGTTGCTGCATTCTCTAATAGTTCGTTAAAAATTCCACAGGTTATCTTGGAAGAGAAAGGACTAAAAATTGATGATATTGTTGAGGTTATAGTTGAGGACAAAAAACTTTGTCCAAGATATAGTATTAAGATAGTTGATGATATTAAAATGAAGAAGACACCTCTCTGGATGCAAGTTCTTCTAAAATCAATTGGAATAAGACCAATAAATTGTGTAGCTGATATTTCTAATTTTGTGATGTGGGAAACAGGTCAACCTTTACATATATTCGATTTTGAAAAAATTGGTGGGAAAAAGGTTGTAATTAGAAAAGCTAAAGAAGGAGAAAAGATATTAAATTTAGATGGCAATTTGAGAAATCTGGATTCATCGATGCTGGTAATTGCTGATAAAGAATATCCCATAGCTATTGCTGGAGTAATGGGGGGACTTGAATCTGAAGTTACTTATTCAACCAAAAGAGTATTAATAGAATCTGCCAATTTTAATCAAGCTAATATTATGAGAACTTCCAAAAAGTTAAGACTTAGAACTGAAGCTTCAAATAGATTTGAGAAGGGACTGGATCCGAATTCAACAATATTTGCATTGAATAGATGTGCTCAATTAATAAAGAATTATACAGAGGGGAATATTATTAAAGGAGTAATAGATATCTATCTCGATCCAGTTTCTCAGTGGTCTGTTAAACTCAGACCTGAAAGAGCTAATAAAATTATTGGAATAGATATTAAACAGAAAAGAATGGAGGAGATACTTAACTCTCTTGAATTAAAGGTGAAAAAAATAGAAGAAGTTAGTAGAAAAGTGATAGAAGTTCAAATACCTACATTTAGAACTGACTTAAGAAGTGAAATAGATTTAATAGAGGAAGTTGCAAGAATACATAATTTTGATAATATTCAAGCTATTTTACCGGTACATAGTCAAAAAGGTGAATTAAATAGAGAGCAAAACATAGTTAGAAACTTAAAGAATGTAATGATATCACAAGGTTTTTATGAAGTTTGGAATTTTTCATTTGACCATCCAAAAAGTTTTGATCTACTTCGTTTAGATGAAAAAGATCAGTTGAGAAATGCTATGGAACTTCAAAATCCAATTACCAAGGAACATACAATAATGAGAACTACACTTATTCCAGGTCTTTTAAATACTGTAAGGATAAATCTTTTCAGGGGTGAGACAGGTATTTATATATTTGAGTTAGCAAAGAAATTCAGTCCAAAAGAAGGTCAATTTCTTCCAGATGAACCTTTATATTTAGGGGTAGCAGCATGTGGTTTAATAAAACAATCTCATTGGTTAGAAAAAGCTGAAGAAGTAGATTTTTATTTAATAAAAGGATTATTGGAAAAGATATGTGAATCACTATATATTAAGGATTTGAAATTCTTACCACTTAGTCATCCCAGTTTTCATCCTGGGAAGAGTGCAAAGATATTAATTGGTAATAAAGAGTTGGGAATACTGGGTCAAATTCATCCAGAGGTTCAAAATAATTTTAATTTAGATAAGCCTGTATATATAATGGAACTGGATTGTAATATTTTGATAGAAGAAAGTCAGAAATGTATGTACTTTCAAGAGATTATAAAACATCCTAAAAGTGCAATTGATTTAGCCATTGTAGTTGATGAACAGGTTAGTTGGTCTCAAATATCGGATATAGTAAAAGAGGAAGGTGGAAAAAAACTTGAGGAATTAAGATTATTTGATATATATAGAGGTGATCAGATAGAAAAAGGGAAGAAGAGCATGGCATTTAACCTATCTTTCAGAGATCCAAAAGGTTCATTAACTGATAGAGAGGTAAATATAATTACAAATAGAATTATAAAAGCTTTAAAAGAAAAAATAAGCGCAAAATTAAGAGAATAAAACTATTTAATTCTGTGTAATTGCGAGGGACAAAGTCCCGAAGCAATCTCATTAAAAAAATTAAATTAAATAACCTTTGAAGGATTTGGGCATAGTTTCTTGACTGAAATGTCTGCGAAACCACGCCACAAATCTCTTATAAAATTTAAATTTAATAAAATATTTAATTTTTATAAAAATATGTGAATAAGGAGGAATATGTTAAAGAAAGGCAAAGATTTTCTTACTTTATTTGATATTGATAGCGAAGAATTAGGTAAAATATTGTATCTAACTGAAAAAGTGAAAAAGAATGATCTGTCTGAATATAGGGATGTTCTTTCAGGAAAAAATATTGGGATGATTTTTGAAAAACCATCTACAAGAACAAGAGTATCATTTGAGGTAGCAATCAATGAATTGGGCGGAAAACCAATATATCTTAGTTCAAGAGATTTACAGCTTAAAAGAGGAGAGACCATATCTGATACAGCAAAAACTCTTTCAAGGTATCTGGACGGGATTGTTATAAGAGCATATTCTCACTTAGATGTTGAGGAATTGGCAAATAATGCTTCTATTCCAGTTATAAATGCACTAACAGATATGTATCACCCCTGCCAGGGCATTGCAGATATATTTACCATTAAAGAGAAAAAGGGAAGGATTAGAAATATAAGGATTGGTTATTTAGGAGATGGTAATAATGTTTGTCATTCTTTAATGATTGGTGCAGTAATGTCTAGAGCTGA
>JAUWOM010000098.1 GCA_030612085.1 Actinomycetes bacterium | reverse complement strand
TGAAGAAAAATATGAAATGGAGAAGAAAATATCAACCAATTGAATCAAAAACTGCTGGGAGTGTTTTTAAGAATCCTGAGGGAATGTCAGTTGCAAAACTTTTAGAATCTATTGACTTAAAAGGGAAAGCTATAAATGGAGCTAGATTTTCTCCCAAACATATTAATTTTATAGAAAACTTTAATAATGCGAAAGCAAAGGATATATATGACCTTGTAGAGTTGGCAAAAGAGCTCATTTATAACAAATTCAAAATTATTTTAGAAACAGAAATAAAGTTAATTGGTTTTAATTGAATGGCTAGAAATTCAAAATATTTAAAAAAGAGAAGGAAAACAGGTAAAATACGTCACTTTTTTAGATTTATAAGGGCAGTTTTATATATTACTTTGATTTTCTTATCAATCATTTCTCTTCAGAAATTTTTAGAGACATCACCATTTTTCAACATTAAGGATATTAAAATTACTGGATGTACTCATTATCCAGATGAAGTGATTATTGAAACTTTTGAATTAGATAAGAATTCTAATATATTCAGCATAGATTTAGATAGAGTCAGAGAAAAAATACTTAAACTTTCTTGGATAAATGATGTAAAAATTAAAAAAAATCTTTCAAGGATAATAGACATTGAAATTATAGAAAGGGTCTCAGAGGCTGTTATTAAAAAGGAGGACCTATATTTTTTTATTGATAGAGATTGTTATGTCTTGGACAAAAAAAATAAATATATAGAGAAAACTCTTCCTATTATTAAAAATTTAAAATTTGAGGAAATAAACATTGGAGATAAACTTGACATTGATGGTTTAATTGAAGTAATAGTTATTTTTAATAATCTAAGTGAAGATATGAAAAAGACAATATCTTACTATTCTATAAGTGATGGCTTAAATATTTCAGCATTTACAAATGATAATATAGAAATAATATTTGGAAACTCTGAAAACCTGGCTAAAAAGGAAGAAGCTGTTTTAGAAATTTATAAATTGTATGAAAGTATAGCAGAACAACGGGAAAGCACCAAAGAGGAAAATGAAAATGTTGAGTCAGAAAATTCAAAAGATAAAAATAATCAGTTAAAAATAATTGATGTAAGAGTTTGGACAAAGCCAGTCACAACTCCATAAATTTTTATTTAATTAAAATTATTTAAGTTCAATTTATTAAGAGAATGGATTATATAGAGGTGAATTAATTGGCAAAAGATGAGGAGATAGTTGTTGCGATAGACATAGGAACATCTAAAATATGTACTATGGTTGGAAAGGTGATGTCAGGACAACTTGAAATTTTGGGAATGGGTTTTACTCCATCAAAGGGTATGAGAAAGGGAATAGTTGTCAATACGCAAGAAATTGCAGGTTTCATAATCGATTCAGTAGAGAAAGCTGAAAAGGAAAGTGGATTTGAAATAGAATCTGCAGTTATAGGAATAACCGGTAGTCATATTAGATCATTTAATAATAAGGGAGAAACAATTATAACTGGTCCCAAGCTCGAGATAACACCACTAGATAAAAAAAGAGTACTAAAAACAGCATTAAAAGTTGAGATTCCACCACAATATAAACCAATTCATTCACTAATTAGGTATTACATAGTAGATGGACAAAAAGGTATAAATAATCCAGTTGGAATGTTTGGTACAAAATTAGAAGCAGAAGTGCATATTGTACTTGGAGCATTAACTTCTATAAGAAATTTAATAAAAGCTTTAAATTTAGCTAGTATTGAAGTTGAGGATATAGTGCTTGAATCAGTGGCCTCATCATTGTCTATATTAAGCGAAGAGGAAAAGAATGAAGGAGTGGCTCTAATTGATATTGGAGCTGGAACTACAGATGTAGCAGTTTTTGTCGATGGGAGTATTTTATACAGTTTTATAGTTCCAGTTGGTGGAGAGACAATAACAAATGATATAAGAATTGGTTTAAAGACTTCTTACAAAAATGCGGAAAGAATAAAATGTAGCTATGCTATTGCTATGGAAAAATTAACAGACCCAGGTGCTTATTTCTTTTTAGAGAAAGGAAGTGAAAAAATAGTCACAGCTACAAAACTCTGCTATATTGTTGAACCCCGCTTATTAGAAATTTTTGAAATTATATATGACAGACTTGAAAAAGAAAATCTATTAAATTTAATTCCTCGAGGTCTGGTCTTAAGTGGTGGTTCTTCTCATATTTATGGAATTGATGAAATAGCAAAATCTTATTTTTTAGCACCAGTTAGAATAGGAATTCCAAAAAAATTTGTATCAAAGATTGACAATTTAAAAAATCCAATGTATTCTACATGTATAGGTTTACTGTTGTATAATATGAACTATCAGCCAAAGGTTGAGGGTTTTAAAAAAGAAAGAAGAAACCTAATAAAAGGAGTAATAAATAAAGTAAAAAAATGGTTTTCTGAAATGTTAAAATGAAAATAATAGGAGGTAATAGAAATGATTGATCCTCGAAATAGTTATGTTGCAGTTATAAAGGTTGTTGGAGTGGGTGGTGGTGGAATTAATGCAATAACCAGAATGGTTCAAGATGGAGTACAGGGGGTAGAATTCATTTCAATCAACACAGATGCGCAATCACTGCTTTTAGCAGAAGCGGATAATAAACTTGTAATAGGTGAAACAGGTCTTGGAGCAGGATCGGACCCTGAAGTTGGTAGACAAGCTGCATTAGAAAGTAGAGATGCAATTGCGGAAGTTTTAAAAGGAGCAGATATGGTATTTATTGCAGCAGGAAAAGGTGGAGGTACAGGAACAGGAGCCGCTCCCATTGTAGCAGACATTGCCAGAGAATTAAATGCATTAACAGTTGGAGTTGTCACCAGACCTTTCACTTTTGAAGGGCTAAGAAGATCACTTCAGGCAGATAAGGGTATTTCTGAACTTAGAGAGAATGTTGATTGTCTAATTGTAATCCCAAATGATAAGCTCATAGAAGTATCAAATGAAGATACAACTTTAATAAACTCATTTAGAATGGCAGACGCTGTTTTAAAGGATGGGATTCAGGGAATTACAGATTTAATAATAATGCCAGGCTTAATTAACCTGGATTTTGCTGATGTAAAATCAATAATTAGTAATGCGGGAACAGCTTTATTTGGAAGTGGCGAAGCTTCAGGTGAAAATAGAAGCATTGAAGCAGCTAAAAAATCTATTTCAAGTCCTTTACTTGAATATTCAATTGAAGGAGCGAGTGGAATACTTCTTAATATAACAGGAGGACCAGACCTAAAACTTTTTGAAGTCAATCAAGCAGCTGAAATTATTAGAAATTCCACAAAAAGGGATGCAGATATAATTTTCGGCGCTGTTTTAGATGAAAATAGGAAGGATTCATTAAAAGTAACAGTCATTGCAACAGGATTTGATGAGGAATTAATTGCCAGTAGAGTAGCACCAAAAGAAGAAGCATCCTTTGAAGAAAAGGTTCTAGAGGAAACAGAAGAAACTGGTGAAGAGATCGAAAAAGAGGAAGAAACAAAAGAAGATTATTTAGATATACCATCTTTTTTGAGGAAGAAAAGCCAATAATTTAACAAAAATCTTAATTTGTACTTCAAATTACATTTTTAATGATAATTTAAAATCAAAAAATTTTAGATTTGGATTCTGAGCAGAGTCAATAGTTATAAAGATATCTAATATTTATTTAGTAAATATAGAGTCTATAATTTTGCTCAGATTCTTTATTTTGATACTGTATTATTGCCAGGAGTATTATTCCTCGTTTGTCATTGCGAGGGACAAAGTTCCGAAGCAATCTCATCTGGAATAAAAAATTTATGAATAAGAAGATTTATTTAAAACAAAAGATTAGTAATGTTTATAAAAAAATAGAAGAAGTAGCAAAAAGAAGTGATCG
>JAUWOM010000110.1 GCA_030612085.1 Actinomycetes bacterium | reverse complement strand
AAAAGAATCTGATGAAGTGCTGCGCAAACTTATATCCTCAGCAGGATATGACTCACTTGTCCAATACCATTTTCCTCCTACATGTCTTAATATCTTTTTATCTTCTAAATATTTTAAATAGGGAATTATATCTATGCTTCCAAACCTCTCACCATCTTTAAATGGAATTTCAAAATCTGCACATTTTATATGGTTTACCAGTATGTAAATATTTTCTGGGTCTATAATGGCTGATTCAACTGGATTGCCAAAGAAATATTCAGGGTTATACATTAGAAACTGTTCAATGGGGTTATCACTTGCAATCAGTATTGATAAGGCAAAATCCTCACCTCTCCCTGCTCTTCCAGCTTGTTGCCAGGTTGAGGAAATTGAACCTGGATAGCCAACCAAAATTGAAGAATCGAGCTCACCAATGTCTATACCTAACTCAAGTGCAGTTGTAGATACAACTCCCATAACTTCCCCACTAAACAGTTTTTTTTCAATTTCTCTTCTCTCAATTGGGAGATATCCAGCTCTGTAAGATTTAATACTCTCTGCTAATTTTGGGTCAACACTTTGTTTAAGATATGTACCTAAAACTTCTGCTGAAACTCTGCTTCTTGTAAAGAAAATAGTTTGAACACCTTCTTCAATTAATTTCTTTCCAATCTCTTTAGCTTCAAGTAATGAAGATCTTCTTCTTTCTATAGTTTTTGCAACTCTGGGAGGATTCCAGAATATGAACCATTTCTCACCTGATGGTGCACCATTATCATCAATTAATATAAACTCTTTATCTGTAAGCTTTTCAGCTAATTCTTTAGGATTTGCAATAGTAGCGGAACTACAAATATATATTGGATTAGAGTTATAAAATTTACAGATTCTATCTAATCTTTTTAACAAATTTGACATATGAGAACCGAAAAGTCCCCTATAAGTGTGTATTTCATCAATAACTATGTATTTTAATTTAGTAAAAAATCCTAACCACCTTGTATGATGAGGTAGAATTCCTGTGTGCAACATATCCGGATTAGTAATTATAATGTTTCCATAAGTTCTGAGCCTTTTCCTAACAGATGTTGGAGTATCGCCATCATATGTGTATGTCTTAATATCAATACCAAGAGGAACTATTAATCTTTCTAAAGCCTTTATTTGATCTTGAGATAAAGCTTTTGTTGGAAATAAATATAATGCTCTTGCATCAGGGTCTTTAATTATTGAATTTAATACTGGTATGTTATAGCATAATGTTTTTCCACTTGCTGTTGGTGTAACAACAATCGTATTTTTTCCATTTGATATCTCTTTAATTGCTTGAGCTTGATGACTATAAAGAGATTTAATCCCACTCTCTTTTAAAACATTAAATAATTTTGGGTTAATGTTTTTAGGAAATGAAGAGAGCTTAGCTTCTCTTTTAGGAATTCTCTTTATATGTGCTATTTTGGAACGATTTTTAAAATCCTCCAAAATTTCCTCAATAATAGCCTTAGTATCTATATTTTTGTTCAAAATTAAACCTTCAAATATTTACAGTTTTTTAATATATACATCCTTAATTAGACCATTCCTTAAGTAGAGGATTATTCTTACATCTACAATTACTTTTTTAAGATATTATGCTTTCCAATAACTCTTAGTCTAATGCCATCAGCTATTTTCTCAAATGTAAACCTATAACTTTTTGTTATGCTTGCTTCCCAAATATTTTTTGTACCTTTTATTTTTTTAACTCTTAATGATGGGTGTTCAAAATTTGATGATAAAAGAAGTTTCATCTTTTTTTTAAATAAATCCTTAACATTTTTAGGGAGTTTCTTATAATACCTATCAAATGATGGAGAACGCTCTATTCTCACTTTTCAATTTCCTTTATAAAATCTTCAACAGTTTCAGAAACAATGATTTTTCCTTCTCTAAAATTTTTTTCTACCTCTTTTTCTCTTTCTTGCCAATCTTTTGTCCAAAACCAGCTTTGACTTTTATTCATAACTACTTTTGGTTTTATTTTTATCTCATCATCAACAACTTCAAATTCGATTAAGTCTCCAATCTTTAGATTCAACATTTTTCTAATAGCTGGAGGGATAGTTATTTGAAAATTTCTTTGAATTCTCCTTAAAACTGACATAATAATTCACCCTTTTTCGTAATTTTGTAAATTCGCTATTTTGTAATATTATATAATTTAACTAATATAAAATCAAATTTAATATAAATTATTCATTTAAATTATCGTCCTTCGCATGGAGACTTTTCGTCAATTAAATTAAAGATATTGAAATATTATTAAAAATATTTGAAAAATTTACAGTAGTATAAAAAATTATATCAAAATAAAGAGTTAAATTCAAACAAATGTACGTATTAATATATTTTAATTTTTTAAAATTTGTTTAAAGTAGGTGTATTAGTAAAAGTAGAGATAGAAATAGGAGTTTTGTAAGAGTAAAAAATAATAGAAATTAATGATTAAAAAATAAAAAATGGTGGCGAGACCCAGAATCGAACTGGGGACGCATGGATTTTCAGTCCATCGCTCTACCAACTGAGCTATCTCGCCACTTTATTTATTATGTAGTTATATTTATTGATTATTCTCTCTTTATATATAGCAAATCTATATTTACATTACATTAACTACCCCTACCTGAAGGAAGAGGTCTTAGGCAACTAATTTAAAGATAAAAAATCAATAACAACAAATCACTTTTAATATTTAAATGGCGGGGCTGACGGGATTCGAACCCGCGATCTCTGGCGTGACAGGCCAGTGTCCTAGGCCGCTGAACGACAGCCCCTATCATATTAATTTATTTAATATATCAGTATTATATCTATATATATAAGCATTATATCTATATATAAAATATAGTATAGCTTTTCCTTAATTCCCAATTTATTTACAGGAATTATTATATAGCAAATGGTGGGCGAAGCGGGACTTGAACCTGCGACCTCCTGCTTGTAGG
>JAUWOM010000053.1 GCA_030612085.1 Actinomycetes bacterium | reverse complement strand
CGTTTCTTTAGTAACTTCACTAACCTTAGTAGAAGATTTTGGAGGGCAACCCGTAAGTGCAAGCGATAAGGATACAATAGTAAAAAGGGCTATAACTATTAGTAATATCTTTTTAAGAAGATTCATTAAAAACCTCCTTTTTACAATAAAAATTATTTTTTTTAATAATGCCAATTACTTTTTACAATAATTCAATTTTAATGATTTAATTTTATAACACAAATGGATAATTATTAGGATTAAAAAAATGGTGGCGAGACCCAGAATCGAACTGGGGACGCATGGATTTTCAGTCCATCGCTCTACCAACTGAGCTATCTCGCCACTTTTTTATAAAACTGTTTAATTATATATAGATTAATTAAATTGTATGTGAATTAGTTTGATTTATAAAATATTTTTATATTGTAGTTTTTATATGAAAAAATTAATAATGTTAAATTATTATTAAATCTCGTTAGTCCTTAAAGAGTTAATTCAGACTTTTTATTAAAGATAGTGTATGGCGGGGCTGACGGGATTCGAACCCGCGATCTCTGGCGTGACAGGCCAGTGTCCTAGGCCGCTGAACGACAGCCCCTACCCTACAAAATTACTTATTAGTATATCTAAAAACTTAATTAATGTAATTAAATAATCAATAAATCTTTTCTATGATTTCCAATATTTATATTTATATGAAATATTAAAAAATTTATGGTGGGCGAAGCGGGACTTGAACCTGCGACCTCCTGCTTGTAGGGCAGGCGCTCTTGCCATCTGAGCTATTCGCCCACTTTAAATTTTAAAAATCTATCTATCTTTTTGTATACAGAGTTTTTATAAATATAATAATATATTTTAATATACAAGAAATACAAATCTTAAATACTTCAAAATTATTTTGGCGCCCCCAGGGGAAATCGAATCCCCGTTTTAGCCTTGAAAGGGCCATGTCCTAGTCCACTAGACGATGGGGGCAAAATGGTGAGCCGTGCAGGGATCGAACCTGCGACCCTCAGATTAAAAGTCTGACGCTCTACCTAGCTGAGCTAACGGCTCACAAAATAAGTTTAACATCATATATTTTTAGATGCAATAGGATAGTTTATTATCAAGTTTTGAATGTGTCAAATATATTTTTTATTACTACAACAGAATTAACTTACCTACAAATAAGCACTCTTATGAGATCTGGGATAATTTACTAATAATTGTTTATTTAAAATGATTAATTACGTATAAAATAATTAATTATTAGTTGCGCCTCAAATTTAAGTATTTATTTAACAGTTTTTATTAGTGATTTCAATATAAAATACTATTTTATAAGTGATCTTAATATAGTTAGATTTTCTATATCTTTTTTATAATCACCATCTTTTGGAGTTTCTATTATCATAGGAATATTTTGAAACCTTTTGTCATTTAAAATAAATCTAAAGGGTTTAAGTCCCAGATATCCCTTTCCTATATGTTGATGTCTATCAATTATTGATCCCAAGTCTCCTTTTGAATCATTAAGATGAAAAACTTTTAATCTTTTTATCCCTATAATTTTTTCAAATTCCTCAAAAGTTTTTTCATAATCTTTTCTATTTCTTATTTCATAACCTGATGAAAAAACATGGCAGGTATCAAAGCAAATCCCAATTCTTTTCTTTTTATTGACTTTATCTATTATATCTGCCAATTGTTCAAATCTATAACCAATTGAACTCCCCTGACCTGAAGTGGTTTCAAGTAATATAATAATCCTGGAATTATCCTTTGAAATAATTTGATTTAATGCTTTAACAATTAATTTTATTCCCTTTTTTAAACCCGCTCCTTTGTGATAACCTGGATGAAAGATAAAATATTGTATTTTTAATTCTTTAGCCATTTTAAGTTCTTTTATAAATGACATTATAGAAAGATTTCTAATTCTTTTATTAGAAGAAGCCAGGTTTATTAAATAAGAGCTGTGGGCTATTACTGGATCAATTTTAGTTTCTCTTTTATTAAAAAAAAATTCCTGTATCTTAAAATTTTCAATATCTCTTGCTTTCCACTGGATGTTACTTTTAACAAAAATCTGAATAGTATCACATCCAATATTTTTTCCCCGAATAAGAGATTCACCAAAACCATCAGCGATTGATATATGTGCACCAAGTAACATCACATTCTCCAAAAATTGATACTATATTTATTGAGTGTATCAGATATATAATATATCAGATATCAATAGATCTTTCCTTAGTAAAACCTTTTAACATATATAGTATATAATTGCATCTGGAAATTTTATTAAATATTTATTTTCATAGAAACATATAAAAATAGAGATATTTTTAAATATTTAAAAATAATTTATTTTTTATTTTTTAAGGAGAGTATATGGGTAGAATGGAATTACTTTCGGGAAATGAAGCTATTGCAATAGGAGCATATGAGAGCGGAGTAGTTGTTGCTACAGCTTATCCGGGAACTCCAAGTACTGAGATTTTAGAAAATATAAAAATTTATGAGGAGATATATTGTCAATGGTCTCCAAATGAAAAGGTAGCATTGGAAGTTGCAATGGGTGCATCTTTTGCAGGAGCTCGAACTCTTGTAGCTATGAAGCATGTGGGAGTTAATGTTGCTGCTGATCCATTTATGACACTTAGTTATACAGGAATAAAAGGAGGATTAGTTTTAGTAAGTGCTGATGATCCTGCTATGCATAGCTCTCAAAACGAACAGGATAACAGACATTATGCCAAAATGGCAAAAATACCGATGCTTGAACCCTCAGATAATCAGGAAGCTAAAGATCTTGTATCTAAAGCTTTAGAGATTAGTGAAAGGTTTGATACTCCTGTTCTTCTTAGAATTACAACGAGAATCGCTCATTCAGAAGGAAGGGTAAAGTTATATAAGAGAATTGAAAATAATAGAGATTATAAATTTGATAAGAATCCACAAAAGTTTGTAATGATACCAGCATATGCTAGAAAAAGACATGCATTTGTTGAAGACAGATTGAAAAAAATTAAGAAATATGCTGAAAATTCAGAATTGAACAAAATAGAATTATTTAGTAAAGATATCGGAATTATAACAAGTGGAATCTCATATCAATATTCAAAAGAAGTAATGCCTGATGCTTCATTTCTAAAATTAGGAATGAGCTATCCACTCTGTAGAAGGAAGATTTATGATTTTGCAAAGACAGTTAAGAAAATATTTGTAATAGAGGAGGGTGATAGATTTTTAGAAAATCATATAAGAGCAATGGGAATAGAATTGGAAGCTAAACTTGATGAACTTTTATTGGGTGAATTGAATATAGAAAAAGTTGAATCTATTCTATATAAGAAGAAATATGTTAAACCAAAAGAGATTGGAAGAGTAAGTCCACCTAAGATGTGTACTGGTTGTCCTCATAGGGGCGTATTTTACATTTTAAACAGACTAAAATTCACTGTAACAGGTGATATAGGGTGTTACACTTTAGCTGTTTTACCACCATTAAATTCAATAGATACTTGTGTATGTATGGGAGCAAGTATAGGAAATGCAATTGGTTTAAGTAAAGTAATACCTGAAGAGGATAATAAAAAAGTTGTTGCAGTCATTGGTGATTCTACTTTCATTCATTCTGGAATAACTCCCCTTATAGATGCTGTATATAATAATTCTAATATTACAGTTATTATTCTTGATAATGAAACAACTGCTATGACAGGTGGGCAGGATCATCCAGGAACAGGAATTACATTAAAGGGTAATAAAACAAAAGCACTTGATTTTAAAAAATTATGCAAAGCTATAGGTGTCTCAAGTGTTAAGACAGTTGATCCTTACAATCTTGATGAAGTAAAAGCAGCTATTTTAAGAGCAAAGGAAGTTAATGGTGTATCTGTAGTAATCTCAAAGAGAAAATGTATTTTAATAGATAAAGAATCAATCAAAAGACCATTAAAAATTGATGAAGAGAAGTGTAAGATCTGTGATATGTGCATTAAATTAGGATGCCCAGCAATTATTAAAGTGTCTGAGGATGAAATGGGGAGTATAGGGAAAGAGAAAAGTATAAAGAAGGATAAAGAGAAAGAAAAGAAAAAAGAAAAAAATAAGAGCAAGAGTGAGAACAAGAGTAAGAACAAAAGCAAAGATGTGCCTCCAGTTATAGATGAAAATCTTTGTACAGGATGTGGATTATGTGAACAGGTTTGTAAATTTGATGTAATAATTCCTACATAAAATATTTTAAATAATTAAATAGAAAAAATGAAAAACAAACTTAAGAATAAAATGAAAAAAGTTAATAATATTTTAATAGTGGGGTTAGGTGGGCAAGGAGTACTTCTTGCATCAGATGTAATATCTATGGCAGCTTTTAAATCAGGATATGATATTAAAAAAAGCGAAGTTCATGGCATGTCCCAGAGAGGTGGTAGTGTGACAACTCATGTCAGATTTGGTTCAAAAATTTATTCTCCTTTAATCAAAAGGGGTAAGGCTGATTTTATTTTAACTTTAAAAAATAGTGAAATAGAGAGAGTGAAGGATTTTCTCTCAAGTGATGGGAAGGTGATAGGTGTCCCAGAAGGATTTCTTGATAAATTAGAAAATAAAAAAACACTAAATATTGCCATGATTGGAATTTTATCTAAATTTTTAGATATCTCTTCTAAAATATGGGAAGAAGTTATAAAGGAAACAGTACCTTCAAAATTTCAACAATTAAACCTTGAAGCATTTGAAATAGGAAGAGAGGGAGAATTTTTTATTGGATAAGTTAAGAATTTTTCAGAAAAAATTCAATGAGATTTTAAGTGAAGCTGATAAGCAGGGTAGAACTAAATTATTGGAAAATGAAGCTTATGAGCTTTTGGATATTTGGGGAATAAAGATACCTAAATTTATAGTTATATCAAATCATATTGATTTAGAAAAAGATTTAGAAATATCTAAAGAGAATTTAGAAATAGTTAAAAAAGCATTTGGTAAAAAATTGGTTTTAAAAATTCTATCTCCAGATATTGTACACAAGACTGAAGTTGGTGGAATAAAAATAATTGATAATGATAGTTTTGAGATTAAAAAGAATTATAAGAATATGTTAGAAGAAGTCAGAAGTAAAGTACCAGATGCAAACATCTTTGGAGTTATGATATCTAATTTTATAAAACCAAAGTTTGAACTCATAGTAAGCATATTAAATGACCCTCAATTTGGACCAATATTTAGTGTGGGGTTAGGTGGGATATATACTGAGCTTTTTAAAGATGTAGTAATGGGTGTTGCACCTGTCACCTTTGAAAAGTTAAAAAACTTAATCAAAAAATTAAAGTGTCATCCTATTTTATATGGTTACAGAGGTAGTAAGATAGTAAATGAGGAAAAATTATTATCTACACTAATGGCTATAAGTCAATTATCAATTTTCTCTCTTGATTTTAATGGGAAGAGATCCAACGATAAAAAAGTTTCAGACAATAGTAATGAAAAAAATTTAATTTTTGATATTGAAAGATTTTCAAACAATACAAATTTTTCAGATTATATTATTGATGAGTTTGAAATTAATCCATTAGCCATTACTGAAGAAGGAGAGTTAGTTGCTATTGACTGCATATGTCGTTTTCATAAAAAAACATCTTACGATATAAAACCCTTTGAAAGCCCCAATTTGACTAATATAGAAAAATTCTTTGAACCCAAAACTATAGCTGTAGTTGGAGCATCTGAGGTTGAGAATAGACCAGGTACAATTATCTATAAAAGTTTAAAAAAAGCCAGTAATAGTTTAAAAGAATCAAGTTTTAAAAAGGTTTTTCCTGTTAATTTAAAAAGAGATTATATATTTGATGATAAGTGTTATAAATCTATTAAAGAAATTAAAGAGCATGTCGATTTAACAATATTGGTCATACCAGCAAAATATAGTTACGAAATAATAAAGGATGCAGTTGAGTCGAAGGTTTCAGCAATTATTATTATAAGTGGAGGATTTAGAGAATCTGGCAAATTAGGAATCGAACTGGAAGATAAAATAAAATTGGAAATAAAGGATACTGAAACGAGAGTACTTGGCCCAAATTGCTTAGGTATTTATTCTGCCCCTAATAATTTATCATCATTTTTCCTGCCTTCTGAAAAAATGAACATTCCTAAAAGAGAGAAAAATGAACTTTCTATATTGAGTCAAAGTGGAGCAATAAGTGTGAATCTAATGCATCTTCTTCCAAATGTTGGAGTAAGATCTATTGTTTCTTTTGGAAATATGACTGATGTAGATGTGACTGATTTAATCGCTTACTTTAATAAGGATAAGGGTACGAAAGTTATTGCTTTATATATTGAAGGATTTAAAAATGGAAGAAAATTTTATGAAGTTGCAAAAAATCTTGGAAAACCTTTAATTGTTTTAAAAGGCGGAAAAGTTGAAGAAGTTAAAGAAGCTACTATCTCTCATGTAGGTGCAATGGCAGGAGATTATGATATTGTAAAAACGGTTTTTAGAGATGCAAATGTGATAAATGCAGAAGATATTCAACAATTTTTTGAATATTGTAAGATATTTACTCTTCTCGATGAGAAAAGAGTAGAAGGAAACAAAATTGCTGTTCTTTCTAACTCTGGAGGTCTTGGTATATTGGGAGCTGATGGAATTAAAAACAGCAGACTTTCTTTAACAAAATATAGTGAAAATACTATATCTAAAATTAAAAATATAGTAAGAGGATTTTTAACAGTTTCAAATCCAACAGATATTGGAACAGATGCTACTGATATAGACTATATTGAAGTAGCAAAATATATCTGTGATGATAAGGACGTTTCTGCCTTAGTTTTACTTCCAGGATTTGAGCCCCCACCTATAGAAATTCCAAGATTAATTAAAAATATAGGAAAGATTTGTGAGCAGGTAGAGAAGCCAATTGTTGTAGCATTTACTCAAACTGAAGATAGGATAAAATTTGCAAATCAACTTGAAAACAAAAACGTTCCTACATTTCACTCACCAGAAAGAGCAGTTAAAGCCCTGGGAAAATACATAAAATATTATTTAAAAACTTAGTTTTTAAGATCTTTACTGATTAAAGGAATTTATTATATTGTCATCTTGAGCGTAGCGAAGGATCCCATTAATGAGATTCTTCAGTCTCTATCGCTCCTTCAGAGTGACAGCTATCTAAATTATAGTGTTTTATTACCAGACTGGATATTTTCCTTGAGAAAGTTCGTTCGTGAATTTATAGATATTTTTAAG
>JAUWOM010000113.1 GCA_030612085.1 Actinomycetes bacterium | reverse complement strand
AATCCTTCTTAAGGAAAGAATTGATGAAATTCCCAAAGCAGTGTGTACAAAGACAAGAAATATGAAATTTTTATCTGCAAACTGCTTTAAATATTTTTTCACCTCAATTTTCTCCAGTGTATAAATTTACCATATCAATATATGAAACTTATTTATCACTTTTTATTCACATTAGGATTCGTTTTTATACATTAATATATATTGCAAGACCTGACCCCTATCCCTCCAGTGAGCTTTTTATATCGCAGCCCTTTCTAAGTAAACAAACTGAAATACCAGAGCCATAAATCTTAGCTAAGAATCCAGAAAGCATTGTCATTTTTTGCTTATATAAGACCTCAGACATAGGCAGGAATGTCTCGCCCTCTACCAATACCAAGGCGATTCTCATTTGACCTCTTCTTTTTATTCTCTTGAGTTTATCAAGCCAATCTGTATTAAATGAAGTAGTCAAAAAAACAATGTTTGAACCTGTAGGAAGAGTATCTAATTCTTTGCTAATAATTATATCCGGAGATATATTTCCCGTAGGTTCACATTTGGCAAATACTTCCATTATTCTGTGATAGTTTCTGGAAGCATCATCAAAAGGAATAACATATAATCTATCACCACTTACAACAATTCTGACACGGTAATTGTTTTTTGCAAAATAATTAACAATTGTAGCTGCAGCACTGATAAGATATTCAAAAGTAGATTCTTTACCACTTCCAAGATGAGAGCCTCTAAATCCATCTACAATAACAGCAACTCTACTAATCGTTGCATCGTCTACTTTTCTAATCATTAGAGTCGAAGTCTTTGCTGTTGATTTCCAATGAATTTTTCTTAAATCGTCTCCGCTAATATATTCTCTGAGGGAAAAGAAATCATCACCAATAGGTGAAATAAAATCACTGGCTAAAGCTTCATATCCAATAACCCCTACCCCTCCTGGTGAAAATCGCGAGATATTGTAAATTTTAGGATATACAAGTATTTCCTGATAATCATCAAACAAAATATTGCTACCAGTAAGATTAAAAGAATCTTGACCTCTTATAGAAATTGGACCTATTTTATAGAGTCCCCTCTTGTTCATGTTTAATTTATATTTAATATTGAAATCTTTTTTAGAAAAATCTGTAGGAACAATAAAATTGTTAGAATTACCAAAATAGGAGGGTAATTGGTCCTTTATAATAGGTATTGAAGTAAATATAGTACCTTTATTCTCAGCATGTAAGTTTACATTTAAAATATTATCAACATAAACTCTTTTATCTTCAACTTGCCTTTTAATAGAGAGTTTATCTCTAACCTGGATAGTAGAAAATAGAGAATATAAAAGAGTTATAAAAAAAGTGATAGAAAGAAGAAGAAATTCGTATGAACCAAAAGCTCGGGCTCCTATATAGCTTAAAATTGATAATAAAAGTATTAACCAACCCTTAGATCTTATCATTTACTCCACCTCGGGAGTAGGTATTTTCTTTAATATTTCATTTAAAATATCGAAAGCATTTTCACCATGCATTCTGGCTTCTGGAGTTAATATAATCCTATGAGCTAATACTAATGTGACCATCTCCTTAATATCATGAGGTATTACATAATCTCGACCTCTAATTAGTGCAAGTGCCTTTGATGTCTTTAATAGTCCCAAAGAGCCTCTTGGACTTGAACCTAAATAAAGTTTGTCATTTTTTCTTGTTTGCTCAACTATGCTTACTAGGTAATCTTTAATACTTTCATTTACAAATATAGTTTTAGTTACTTCTATCCAGCGACTAACATCCTCACCTGTACAAACTGGAGATATATCATCTATTGCAGGATGAGTTCCATGTTTTTCTAAAATTACTAATTCATCACTATGAGTGGGATATCCCATAGTTATATGCATAATAAACTTGTCTAACTGAGCTTCTGGTAACGGGTATGTTCCTTCATATTCAATGGGATTTTGGGTTGCTACAATTAAAAATGGTATATTTAATTTATAAGTTATACCATCTACAGTCACCTGTTTTTCTTCCATACACTCAAGAAGACTAGATTGGGTTTTTGGAGAAGCTCTGTTTATCTCATCAGCTAAGATGATATTAGCAAAAACCACTCCTTCTCTGAAATTGAAATCTTGAGTCTTTTGACTATATACAGAAACACCAGTTATATCTGAAGGTAAAAGATCAGGTGTAAATTGAATTCTTTTAAATTTACAATCTATTGATTTTGCAAGAGACTTAGCCAACATTGTCTTTCCAACTCCAGGTACATCTTCAATAAGGAGATGTCCCTCAGCAAGGAGTGCTGTTAAGACGTATTCAATTACTTTTCTTTTTCCCTCAATTACCTTCTCAATGTTTTCTATAACATTAATTATTTCTTCCCGTGTTTTCTTTACCTTGTCTCTAACTCTTGACTCCATAAAATCCTCCAATCATTAAATTATTATTTCATTTCATAGTATTAATAAGATAGATCTATATTTTACTATTTAGTAAGTATCCTCAAAGTAATTTTAACATAATGTATTTTAACTTTTTTAATTTTCTCCTTTCTCTAAAAACTTTTAAATGTCATTGTGAGCTACTGAAGAGCTTGTCCTTGAGCAGAGCGAAGGAATGACAAATAGCAATTTTTATTATTTATTTTTAACTTTATTTTCATAATAGGATGGATAAATTGTTTTTATATGATAAAATTTTTATTAAGTATAAATTTTTTATTTGTAAAATTTTAGGAGTATTAATTTTATGCCATGGTTACCAGAAATTGAAATATTAAAAAAGAAACTAAAAAAGGAATTTACAGGAAAGAAAATATTAAGTGTAGAGTTTTATAAAGAGAGCGAATATTATCTACAAGTTAGATTATTAGAATATGAACTTACCAACAAAC
>JAUWOM010000004.1 GCA_030612085.1 Actinomycetes bacterium | reverse complement strand
AATGGACTTTACAGCAGTTAGTAAATTCTCCTGGATAAAAGAATATAATAGATGGCAAATAGATTTTCTAAATAAAACAGACCACCTTTTTATAACTTAATCCAGCTAATGGTTATCACGTCAAATTTAGTTCTTTTTCTTTATGTATATTACTAAAAAGATTTTAACTAAACAACTAAAGGAAATTGAAATAACAATTATAAATTATAAAAATGAAAAGGGTGTAAGAGAAATTAACTATAATTAAAAATAATTTTTATGAATTAGATGAAAAATAGAGTATCGAAACTTATAACCAAACTAAATGAAACTATAAAGTTGTATCCTAAGCAATTCTGGATTCTTTTTGGTGGTTCATTTATAAGTTCAATAGGAATGGGATTAATATTTCCTTTCTTTGCGTTGTATGTTAGAAAAAAATTTGGTTTATCAATGACAGGCGTAGGATATACTTTTGCAGCCTTCATTTTACCATCTATATTATCTCAATCTATTGGTGGGCATTTAGCAGATAAATTTGGAAGAAAAATAATAATGTTAGTTAGTCTACTCCTAAGTAGCTTATTTTTATTAGGTTATGGTTTTGTTGAGACTATTACTTTGTGGATATTTTTAACTATTCTTGATGGATTATTTGGGCCAATGTATAATCCAGCGAGCAGTGCTATGATTGCAGATATAGTAGATTCCTCAAAAAGGTTACAGGCTTATGGATTGCTTAGAATTATTCATAATTTAGGTATAGTAATTGGTCCCGTAATTGGTGGATTATTAATTGCAAAAATATCGTATCTTATATTATTTATTATTGCTGCCATTACAAGCTTTATTTACTTTTTTGTTATACTTTTCTTTATAAAAGAAACAAAACCTGAGAAGCAAGAAGTTTATAAAGAGCGATTGGCTACTTTATCCAATAAAGAGGGTAATAGTAATCTATTATCAGAAGGCTATAAGAAGATACTAAATGATAGAATCTTCGTGTATTTCTGCCTGGTTACAATTTTGGTTTCAGTTGTATATTCACAGATGACTACAACTTTTCCAGTCTATATGAATGAGAATTTTGGAATTTTAGAAGATAAATATGGGTTGATAATGGCACTGAATGCAAGCATGGTAGTATTACTTCAGTATCCAATAACCAGAATTATTAGTAAATATAAGAAAACAGTAATTATGGCATTAGGTGCCTTTTTTTATGCTATTGGTTTTGGAAGTATAGGATTATCAAATTCCCTTCTTTTATTTGCTATAAGCATGGCAATATTAACAATAGGAGAAATGATAATAATACCAGTAAATACATCTTTTGTTGCAGATATATCTCCAGAAGATATGAGAGGTAGATATATGGGAGTGCTTGGAATAGCCAATATGTTGGGTTGGGGAATTGGACCCATTATTGGTGGATTATCTATTGACAAAGTAGGGGGAAACTTTATCTGGTTAATAATTTTTATTTTAGGTTTAATTTCTTCTGCTGGATATCTATCACTACAAAGAATTTTACCTAAAAAAGTTAACGCAAATGAAATTAATAATCAAAATTGTAAAATTGTGATTAAAAATTAAGAAATAAAAGAGGTAGAAGTGAAATTTGAACAAAAAAAGCTAAATAAATTTAGAATGGGAGATATTAAAGCTGTTATTTTTGATTTGTGGGGAACGCTTGTAAAAGATGAAAATATAGATGAGAGTAAAAAATTTCTCAACAAATTTAACAAGATATATTTATCTATAAAAAGCATAAACAGTGTATATAACTATTTATATAAATTAAGTAAAAGATCATCAACCAAATTAAATATAGAATTACCAGTAAGAATAAATTTTATCTCTAAGTTTTTTAAAATTATAAAAATTGAATATCAGGAAAGTCTAAAAAGACAGGAGCAGATTGAATTAGACAAGGTTTTTAACAAAATTTTTAATTCACTTAATATAAAACTTAACAATAGCCAATTAACTGAAGTTTTGGGAGAGTATTATAAATCATGGTCAAATATGACAAAATTATATGATGATGTACTGCCCACCCTTATTTACATTCATAATAAAGGTATCAAATTAGCTTTAATTTCAAATACTATATTTGAAGGAAAACTTCATGATAGTGACTTAAAAAGGTTAGGAATATTAAAATATTTTGACTTTACTATTTACTCATCAGATATTAGGGTAAGGAAACCAGAACCCAAAATTTTTAAAGTTGTATTAGAAAAATTGAAAGTCTCACCAGATGAGGCTATTTTTGTTGGTGACAGATTATATGATGATATAAAAGGAGCTAAAAGTGTGGGAATGATGGCTGTACTGAAGGAGAAAAGACCTTATACAGGTGAAGAAGAGATAGTACCAGACTTAGTTATAAAGAATATATCAGATTTAAAATTATATATATAAAACGAAAAATGAGAATAGATATTGAAGGATTTTCTCATTTAATTATTCTATTTATGTCTTTATTCGTATGTATTAACATATGAGTTTATATCTCTTATTTTCTTTTCTTTTGATTTATAAAAAGGGTAACCAACAGCAAGAATTGATACTAATTGATCTTTACTTTTTAAAATCTCTTTTATTTCAGCTTCTTTTAGTACTGATATCCCCATCCATACAGATCCTATTCCCATTGAATGAAGTACTAGTTGGATACTGTATATAGAATTCGAGATGCTCTCTATCTCCATATCATGTACAAACTGATAAGCAATATCACTTTTTTCGTGATTACCCTTTTTATAGTATCCCAGCATATTTAACAAAGGTCGAGTATTCCAGGCTACTATAATTAATGATGCTTTCGTAATAACCTTTTTAGCCATGAGCATTATTAGTCTAAATCGCAATTTATTAGGAAAGCTAACACCATTTGTTAATTTTTTATCTAATTTTCCATCATGAACTTTAGCAATTCTATTTTTTAAATTTTTATTGTATATAACATCAAATCTCCAGGGTCTTGAGTTGTGAGCAGATGGCGATAAATCTGCAACTTCAATAGCTCTAAATATCTTTTCTTTTTCAACCTCTTTATCTGCAAATTTCCTTACGCTTCTTCTACTTAATAATGTTTCTTGTAACTCCATCTAGATACCTTTCATTTAGAAAATATTTAATAAATATTATTTATATTAATATGAAAGTTAGTAAAAAAATCTTACACTTCTAATAACAATAGATTAGCTTGTTTTAAATAAAAGATATTATTCCATATTAATATCAGATATTAATGTTAAACATTCAATACTATTATTATCCAATTATACTAACCTTCACTACTAAGTTTCTATTAAAAAAAATATTATAAAATTAATATTTAAGAAAGTATACAAAATAAATAGAAAAATTGAATACTAAACAAGCATTTATTTAATTAAGTGAGTATGCTTTAATCTTTGCTAAATCTGATAATAATTTAGATCTTATTAATAAACTTAGAGGGAATATGGATTATTATAAGTATAAAAATAAGCCTGGAGAGTTAGAAAGCAATAAAATTGATCAGGGGATTTTTGATTCTAAAATCCAGTACCTAATTTTATTTGCAGCTTTTATTCTTAACTCTTTAGCCAACTCTTCAGAAGATATTAGTTTTTCTAATGCTTTATTCCATGCACCTGATTCAATATATTCATGTAATATTTTTGTTCTCTCTAAAATTATTGCGTTTTCAGGGCTTACAAGTCTGCATGCTCCACAGTATAAGCACCAATTATCTTCCAATTTTAATTTACCCTCTTTCTCATTGTATGTAATTGCTTTAGTAGGACATACATCAGCTGCAGCTTTAAATCCTTTAGGCATTAGTTCATAATTTATAGATATTTTTCCTTCAATCGGTTTTGTAACTTTTATAGCATTATAAGGGCAGTCATAAACACATTTTGAGCAATAAGTACATTTTATTTTATCTATCTTTACATCTGTTATCTTCTTAATTTTTTCTATTTTTTTCTTTTTCTCTTGAGATTCCGTTAACTTTCTTTCTTTCTCTGAACCTTCAGTCTCCTCTTCTTTTTTAGAAACTTCAATTTCTTTTTCATATATAACCTCTATAGCTTCAAATGGACACCCTTCTTGACAGGCCAGTTTACAATCAGGTATACATTTTTTAACATCTACTTCTATCTCCTTAATCAAAGTAGGGAATGCTTCTAAATCTATTGAGGGAATTGATTCTTTATCATTTACTTCTAATTTAAATGCATTATATGGACAGAGGATTACACATTCTCCACAATATATACATTTACTTGGGTCAGCATCAATTTTTGGTTTTTCAATTAATGAGCCATTCTCAATTTTTGCATCTATTAAACTAAGAGCTTCCTTGGGACATATTAATGTACATATCTCACATCCACAGCATAGTTCTTTATCCAGTGTAAGCAAATAGGTTTTTGTGATTGTTTTCATCTCAAGTATTAACTTATCTCTCTTATCTATCTTTACAGGAGTTCCCCTTTTCAAATTAAAACCTCCAAAAAATTATTAAAATTTATTAAAAATGATTTTTATATGATTTTATTAAGTGCTGAATCAACTTTCACTCTATGAAGATTAAAACCTAATTGTTTTATATCAACTCCAAGCGCAAGACAAAGTAATTCAGGGTAATAAAAAGTAGGTAAATTATATTTTTTATTAAATTTTCTCTCTACTACCTGCTGATTTCTATCAAATTGTGTCTGACAAAATGGACATAATGTTACAATACAATCTGCTTTGGATTCTTTTATATTATCCAAATTTTCCTTAGCAATTTTTAGCGATAGTTCCATATTTACTCCTAATAAAGGAGCACCACAGCAAAACATTTTCCTCATTCTGGGAACACTATCAGCACCTAAAGCAGTAATTAATTCATCTAAACTTTTTGGATTTTCTGGGTCATCAAAATTCATTATTTCACTGGGTCTAACTAAATGGCATCCATAAAATGCTGCAACTTTTAATCCATACAAAGGTTTTTTTATTATATGAGATATTTGAGCAGGTGCTATATCTAAATATAAAACTTCTGCAATATGTTTAACCACAGTGTTTCCATTATATTTTCTATTAGAGAATGATAATATTTCATTCACCTTTTCTAAAAGATTTTTATCTTCTGTTAAATAATGGCTTATTTCTTTTAATGTCTCATAACATCCATTGCAAAGGGTAAGAATATCTTTCCCCGATTCTTGAGCAATAGAGAGATTTCTTGCTCCTATAGAAAGCCAGGTTAGCTCACTTACCGCCTTTATTCCTACTGGGTCTGGACAACAGGAAAAATTATCAGTTTCTGTTGTTTCAACCCCTAAAATTTCTAAAGATTTTCTTGCAGCTATTTCCATATAGGGAAGGGAGGTTGGTATTAAACAACCTTTAAATAATAAATAATCCTTATTTTTGTTTTTTGTCTTATTTTCTACTTTAGATGTTTTTGCTACTTTCATATCTGTTCTTTAAAAAATGAAAACTCTTTAAATTTCCCTTTTTACTCTTTTTCTAAAAACAAATTTGAGCCAGTTTCTTCTAAGATTTTATTGATTTCTTTTTCTACGGAAACTTGGGATATTTTTGGCAAATTTAAAATATCCCTTCTTCTTTCTGAAGCTGAGCTAACAGAAGATGTTCTACCTGTTTTAGCTATCATTTTAAGTTCATTTATATATCCCTCTGGAATATCTCTAACTTTTGCTGCAATATTTTTTAATTTAGCTATAATCTCAGAGACAAGTATTTTTTGGGGACATCTTTCAAGGCAAGTGTGGCAATAACAACAGAACCATAGCAGATCATTAGTAATAATATCTTTTATCTCTCCTCGAGAGAGTGCTAATATAATCTTTCTTGGATTAAAATTTTCATTTACCCAAGCTACTGGACACCCTCCAACACAGGTGCCACATTGATAACAGACCTGAACTTTCTTTTGAAAATCCTTTCCTCCAATTTCTTCTATCAACTTTTTCAAATCTTTTTCAATTTTCATATTCTAATCCCATAAAAATTTAAAACAATAGGTTACTATTCATTTTTAAAAATTAAGGCTTTTAGATTCTTCGCACAGCTTATTCCTTCATTCCATTCAGGACAGGCTCTGAGCGAAGCGAATGGACTCAGAATGATAGGATTAATATATAAAGCCCTTATCTCTATTCTTTTATTAGCTTATACTCCTGTCTTTTTTAGCTTTGTGTTATGCTTTCGAAGACATTTTAAATTCCCCCTCTCCCCTTAACTCTCCCACCAGGGGAAAGGTAAAATGGTTAATAAAGTATATCCAGAGCTGATATATCTAATTTTTTAATTATAGACCCCAACTTTTTCATCAGACTCTATTATTCTGGCTACATCCGGATCTTCTTTAAATGCTTTGATCCTCTTTTCTAATTCAGGTTTTGCCTTTTCATTTTCTTCTTTTATTCTTTCAATTCCTATTGATTTAAGAGTTTCACTCAACTCTTTCATAACTTTCGAGAAAGTTTGCCCTTCAGCTGCACTCATCCATTCAACTCTGAATCTTTCTGATGAAATACCCGCTCTCTCTAATATCTTTGGTATAGCTTTAAGTCTTCTTTCAGCATGCTGTTGACCAGTTATGTAGTGACAATCTTGTGGATGGCATCCTGAAGCAAGAACCATACCCGCACCCATCCTGAAAGCTTCATAAATAAATTTTCTATCTAACCTACCAGAGCACATAACCTTTATTATTCTATTGTCAGGTGGATATTTCAGGTGGCTAGTTCCAGCAGTATCAGCAGCGCCAAAACTACACCAATGGCAGGTGAAGACTAATATCTTTTCTTCAGGTTTTTTTCTGAGTATAGCATGAATTTGAGCTACAATCTGTGCATCTGTATAATGCATCTGTGTTATTGCACCTTCTGGGCAATCAGCAACACAGGTTCCACAACAATGGCACTTTGCACCAATTACATATGCTGGTTTACCTTCAGGAGCGATAATTGCTCCATACGGACATCTTGTTTCACATATAGCACACTTTTTCCTGACATTTCTACATTTATCAGCATCAACAAATGCTATTAGAGGTTCAATCTCCCACTCTGGGCTGGACAAAATCCTACTCGCTCTTGAGGAAGCAGCACTACCCTGAGCAACACTATAGGGGATATCCTTTGGTCCTTGAGCAGATCCTGCTAAGAAAACCCCTTCTGTAGGAGTATCTATTGGTTTTAATTTCGGATGGCTCTCCATATAGAAACCACTTGTACCACTTGTTACTCCAAGTTTACTTCCCAATGTTCTAGAATCTGGTCGAGGTTCAGCTGCTGTTGACAATATTACAATATCTGCCTTATCTCTAATTGCTTTTCCTTTAGCCAGGTCTTCAGAATAAATGAATAGATTATGATTATTAGGATCTTGTGCTATCTCAGAGGGTTTTCCCTGAATGAATTTAATTCCTTCTTCTCTTGCTCTTTTATAAAACTCCTCATATCCCTTAGAAGGAGTTCTTATATCCATATAATATATAGAGATATCTAAATCTGGATATTTTTCTCTTAAAATAAGGGAATTTTTAATTGTGTACATACAACAAAATCCTGAGCAGTATTCATGAATATCATCTCTTGACCCAACACACTGGATAAATGCCACTTTCCCCGGAATCTTCATATCTGAGGGTCTGTATAATTTTCCCGTTGTTGGACCACTTTCATCAAGAAGTCTCTCTAATTCTAAAGCAGTCAAAACATTTGGATATCTTCCATATCCATACTGTTGTATAGGGGTTGGATCATAAATATCATATCCTGTAGCTACTATAATAATTCCAACATCCAACTCTGTTATTTCTTCCTTCTGTGAGAAATCTATAGCCTCAAGCTTACCACATGCCTTGATACATTTATAACATTCAATACAGGCGTCCATATCTATTGTATAAACCAAAGGAACTGCTTGAGCAAATGGAACATATATTGCTTTTCTTGTCGTGGTACCTTCATCAAATTCATTTGGAACTTCTATAGGACAGACATCAACACAAAGACCACAACCAGTACATTTATCAGCTATAACATATTGAGGTTTTTTCTTTATCTTTACTTTGAAATTTCCAACAAAACCGCTTACTTCTTCTACTTCACTATATGAAAAGATTCTAATCTTCGGGTGACGCCCCGCGTCAACCATCTTTGGGGCTAAAATTCATATAGAGCAGTCCATGGTGGGGAATGTTTTATCAAGTTGTGCCATTCTACCACCAATTGATGGCTCTTTTTCTATAAGATAGGTTTCATATCCCATATCACCAAGATCTAAAGCAGCACTGATTCCAGCAATACCTGCTCCAATTACTAAAGCTTTATTTGTTACGGGAACTTTTATAGTTTCGAGTGGTGATAGATACCTTGCCTTAGCTACAGCGGAACGAATTAAATCAAATGCTTTCTCAAAAGCTTCTTCTGGATAATCAGGATGAACCCAAGTACAATGTTCTCTTATATTTGCCATCTCCATTAAATATGAATTTAACCCTGCTTCGTAAACACAAACTCTAAATGTAGGTTCATGTAATCTTGGAGAACAGGCTGAGACTACAACCCTGTTGAGGTTGTATTCTTTTATGCTATCTTTTATCAAAACTTGACCAGGGTCTGAACAAGCATATCCATGATCCTTAGCAAATACAACACCAGGAAGTTCTAAAGCCATCTCAGCCAATTTCTTAGGATCTACCACTCCAGCTATATTAGAACCACAATGGCATACAAAAACCCCTATTCTTAAATCCTCTTTCACATTCTCCTCTTTTAAAGTTTAAAAATTTTTCAATAACACAATCATTAGTTTTATTAGCTCTTTGCCAATTCCTCTAAGAGTTTTCCTACAACTTCTCTTCTCATTTTTTGTGCAACTTCTTCTGGAGTTGAGAGTGTGAGAGCTTCTTTTGGACAAAATTCAACACACTTTGGATTTTCTAAGTCTTTACACAAATCACATATTCTAACTGTTTTTTCTGCAGCATCTAATGTAATAGCTCCGAATTCACACGCCTCTATACACCAACCACATCCATCACACTTATCATCATCAATAATAATTAGTCCAGTATCATCACTTTGAGTGAGTGCTTTATGAGGACATGATGCAACACATGGTGGGTCTTCACAAAGCCTACATGCAACTGACATTGTTAAGACTGGTTCTATTCTAACATTACGTATCCTTGATTTAAGTGGATTAAATGCCCTTGTTTTTTCAAGTGAGCATATAAATTCACACCATTGACATCCAACACATTTATCTGGATCACAAACTATATATCTATGTTTTCCTAGGTGCTCCATTAGACTGCCACCTCCTTTGCAATATCATCTAAGCCTAATTCAATCAACTTCTCCTTAGGTATCATACCTTCCTTTGTCCAACCTCTTGCTTTATAATAAGCATCCTTTAAGAATTCTAAGCCTTTCTTTTCTATTAAGTGTCCCTTTGCAACTCCCTCTGGAATAGGGTCTTTCATAATCCTTGGAGGGAGAGTATCATCTTTTCTTGTCCAACCCTCTCTTATATTAAATGCTTTTTTAAGATTCCATATTCTTTCTCCAGTCTTCTCCAACTCATCTGGTGTCATCTCTATACCTGTTGTAAGAGTATATAAATCGCTTGCCTCCTTATAATAATCCTCGAAGCATCCTCTTATGAATTTACAGAGTACAAGTGAATCAAAAGTAGCTGCATAATTTTCTCTTTCTGCAGCATATTTCCCCTTTTCTTTATCATATGTGAATCTATCTGTCCATCCTTTTATATCAGCTTCATAAGCTCCAGATCTATTATGACAAGGACCTCTTGTACCTACAGCACATCCTAAAGCAAAAGTTTTAAGCCCTCTTGGATCATAACCTGCAAACTCTAAACCTTTCGAATGCATTGCAAAATGCTTGGAGCCCTTACCAATTTTTTCTGATGCTCTCTTTGTTCCCTCTGCCAAAAGGTCACCAATTCCCTCTCTCTTGGCAATCTTCTCAATTAATTTTGTATAGGCTTCATGATTTCCAAATTTTATATCTAATCCACCGGTGTCTTTTTTAGTAAATATACCTTTCTCATAACATTCCATAGCCCATGCAACTGTTACACCAGTACTTATAGTATCCATTCCATAAGTGTCACATAATTCACAAGCTTTGATAATTGCTGGCATATAATCGATACCACAACATGGTCCTAAAGCAAAAAGAGATTCATATTCCATTTTGGTTCTTGCACCTTTATAAGGTCCATCCTCAACCTTGGCAATATGTTCACAAGCTATGGGACATCCAGAACATGCCACAGTTTTTTCTGTGAAGTGGTCATGCAAATATTCACCACTCACCAATTCTGCTTTATCCCATGTTGCCGCCTGGAAATTTTTAGTTGGTAAAGTTGCTAACCTATTCATAACAAGTACATTTGCAGGAGTACCAAGAATTCTATATTTTTCAGTTGGAGCTCCCTGTGCTATTTTCATGAGATTTAAACTCTCTTTGGCAAGTTCTTCTGGATTAGCTACAGTTATTGATTTTGATCCCCTAAGTGCAATGGCTTTTAAATTCTTTGAGCCCATAACTGCTCCCTGACCTGTTCTTCCAGCTTTTCTTCCTCTATCATTAGAAATACAAGCAAATCTGACAAGATTTTCTCCTGCCAATCCAATGGTACTTACTCTCACATTTTGATCTCCTATAGCATTCCTTATTGCTTCCTCAGTCTCAAAACAACCTAATCCAGCAAGATTCTCAGCATTTTTAAAATGAACATCATCATCGTCAATGAAGAGATATATTGGTTCTTTACTTTTTCCCTTTATAACAATTCCATCATATCCCGCTCTCTTTATAGTTTGAGACCAATAGCTTGATGATAAAGAGTCTCCTAAAAATCCAGTGAGAGGTGATTTAGATGCTACTCCGTGTTTCGTACCAACAGGGACTATTGTTCCACCAAAAGCGCTTGATGCAAAAACTAAAACATTTTTAGGGCTTAATGGATCAACTCCTGGTTTTATGTTGTCATATAATAGTTTTGAAGCTAAACCTACACCACCCAGATATTTTTTTAAGAATTCTTCACTAACGGTTTGAACAGATGTTTCTTTAGTGGAGAGATCAACATGTAAGATTCTTCCACTATAAGAGTGCATAATTTACCTCCTTGTATGTTAAAATGATTTAATTAATTTAAAGATAGTTAGTTGTAATTAATAATAAAAAAAATTAAATATTGTAAAGTGAATTTTAAAATTAAATTGTACTAAGTTAAATTTTATCCACCAACAGTTGCAAATAATAGAAGTAGTCTATCACCCTCCTTTAATTCATATCCTAAATCGCTTATTGCTTGTTTCCCATCTAAATTAAACATGTATGGAGCAATTGTTTTAAAGGTTTTTTCTTTGATTACTGTTTCTAAAAGTTTGGGGTATTTTTTCACTAATTCCTCAGTTAAGTCTTTGAGGGTATTTTTGTCTTTTAATTCTATTTCAACTATTTTTTTACCAATAATTCGTTTTGCAAGTCCAAAGAGTTCAACGCTTATTTTCAATCTGTTACATCTCCTTTCAAGGAATTCATAACATAATGCTTACCCTTACAAAATTTTAGATGATTTTACTCTGTTGTAAGCATCATTTTTAATAAAGCATAGTTTATTTAATAAATTATAGCAGATAAAAAAAATAGTCTGCAAAAAACAAGAATTATACTGATTTAAGATATAATAAACTAATTATTTTGTCAAAGACTTTTTTAAGTTTTAAAGACTGAAAAAAAGGAGGGGTCAAATGTATATTGCAGTAATAGGAGCTGGTAAGTGCGGTAAAGAACTATATGAACTGGCTTATGAAGTAGGAAGGGAGATTGCTAAGAGAAAAGCAATACTTATATGTGGAGGATTGGGTGGCGTCATGGATGCATCAGCTAAAGGAGCTAAGGAAGCAGGAGGAATAACAGTTGGTATATTACCGGGTGATAATAGAATAGGTGTTAGTAAATATCTTGATGTATCTCTTCCAACTGGAATAGGTGAAGCAAGGAATGTATTAGTTGTAAAAGCAGCAGATGTTGTTATTGCAATTGGGGGAGAGTATGGGACACTATCTGAAATTTCACATGCTCTTAAAATGAATAAACCAGTAATTGGACTAAAAACATGGGATATTGGTAAAGATGAGTTTGGTATACCAAGAATAATAAAAGCGGATGACCCAATATCTGCTGTAGAAAAAGCACACAAACTAGCAAAAGAGTGAATGGTGAATGGAATTGTCATTCTTAAGACTTTAATCTTACTAGTGATATTAGCTGTTTTCACCTAATCAGGCATTTTTGCACGTAATTTTCGAGTATCTTTTTAAATTTTAGCATCTGGTTATTTGAGAACTGTTTTTCTTTCAAAAAATTTAAATCTAATGTTTTTGAAGGATAGAATTTTTGTAAAACAAATAGTCTTGCACCATTAACTAGTTTTCCTATTTTATGAATTTCACCCTCATTATGAAACTTTGGTAAAACTGTTGTCCTGAACTCATACTTAATTTCTAAATCAGTATTGACTTTTGTATTGGAATTAGCATCTTTGTAAATTTCTTTACTTTTATTTGCCTTCATTTCAGCATTAGATCTTTTACTTATATTAACTTTTTTTTCCATATTGAATTTAGTATCAAGAGATTTATAATCTGTTTTTTTATTTAGAATATCTTTTGTCTTATTACTCTTATATAAACTGAGTATTATATTAATGCTGTCTTTTATATTCTCTAAATTAACTTTAGTTGTAACTATCTCTTCATATCTATCCAGTGATCCTTTAATATCCATTGCTATATAGTTTAAAAGATTATCTTTAATTAATCTATTCAGTATATTTGGATACGTTCCATTTGTGTCTAATTTAACCAGGAAATCCATAGATTTTATCTTTGAAATAAATTGATAGAGATCTTTATGTAGTGTAGGTTCACCACCGGTTATTACAACAGCGTCAAGTTTTTCCATTCTACTTTCTAAAAACTCAAATACATTATTTTCTGGGATTTTTTTTGGGTATAGTTTTGGATTGACTAATTCAGGATTATGACAAAATGGACACCTGAAATTGCAGCCAATAGTAAAGATTATGGCACTAATTTTATGGGGATAATCAATGAGTGAAAATTTTTGCAGTCCACCAATAATCATTTTATTTTCTATTACTTACTTTTTATCTATTAAGAAGGTTTTACGATCTTTAAATTCCGATCTCTTTCCTTTATTCCATTGTTTAACAGGTCTTATATATCCAACCACTCTGGAATAAACTTCAGTAATTGCTCCACATTCTGGACAAGTTTCATGCTCACCAGACAAATAACCATCTTGTGGACAAATACTAAAGGTAGGAGTAATTGTAAAATAAGGAAGTCTATAATTTTCTGCAATCTTTTTTGCCAGTATTTTAGAACTCTCACCATCAGGCAATTTTTCTCCAATAAAGCCATGAAAAACAGTACCACCAGTATATTTAGTTTGAAGTTCATCCTGTAAATCTAAGGCTTCAAAGATGTCATCAGTATATCCAACAGGAAGCTGTGTTGAATTTGTATAATAAGGAGCTGTCCCATTTTTAAAGGCTTCTTCATTTGCACAAATAATCTCCGGGAATTTTTCCTTATCAGTTTTTGCAAGTCTAAAGGTTGCACCTTCTGCTGGAGTCGCTTCAAGATTATAAATATTGTCAGTCTCATTTTGATAGTCCATAAGCTTTTCTCTCATGAGATCTAAAACTCTTATGGAAAAATCTCTACCCTCCTGAGTTGCGATATCTTTTCCTAAAAAGTTTAAACATGCTTCATTCATTCCAATTAGACCAATTGTTGAGAAATGATTTCTCCAGTATCCTCTAAATCTTTTTTTAATTGAATTAAGATAATATTTTGCATATGGATATAAATTATTTTCTGTGAATCTTTCCAATACCTTTCTTTTGATCTCAAGACTCTTTTTTGCCAGATCCATTTTTTCTTTAAGTCTGTCAAAGAACTCCTTTTCATCTTTTGAAAAGTACCCAATTCTTGGCATATTAATTGTTGCTACTCCAATACTACCAGTTAGGGGATTCGCTGCAAAAAAACCACCACCTCTCTTTCTCAATTCTCTTTGATCTATACGAAGCCGGCAACACATAGAGGTAGCATCTTCAGGTTTCATGTCAGAATTTATAAAATTAGCAAAATATGGTGTACCATATTTAGAAGTCATATTCCATATCGGTTCAAGCACTGGATTATTCCAATCAAAATCCTCGGTAATGTTGTATGTAGGAATTGGAAAGGTAAATACTCTTCCTTTTGCATCACCTTCTGACATAACTTCTGCAAATACTTTATTGAAAAGGTCTATCTCTTTTTGAAATTCACCATATTGTACTTTTTGCATTTTTCCACCAATAATAACATGTTCATTGGCAATTATACTTGGGGGTACTAAATCCATTGTGACATTTGTAAATGGAGTATTATGAAAAAGCAAAAGTCCTGCACCACCAGCAAAATTCTCTTGAGGTAAATCAACAGAAAGATCATACTCAAATTCTTTATCATATTTAAACTTCTCTAACCGACTGCAAATCCGAGCTGTAAAATCACCAACAGAGTAAGCCTCTTTTCTTTTTTTATCTTTGAAAATCCTTAAAGTATATTGATCGCTCCATTCTTCCTTCCTTCCTTCTTCTTCATAAACACTAAATTTATAACCGTTCATACTCAGAAGTAAAGAAAGTCCAGCTGAAAGTTTTTTGGAAGTTGTTGACAAATCCCAGTATTTTTCATATTCTGATCCATCGCCAGATAGGATGCTTTTAAGAAAGGCTTTTTGGAGTTTAGGTTCCAGTTGATAAACAAACCACGGAACCTCTTTTTGTGTACTGTAAGTACCACAGATTGCAATCACTAAAGCAGCTAAAATACCATTACCAGAGATTTTATAAACTGGCTTGGTTTTAGTTCCTTTTAGAGAATAACCTTTTGATTTTTCTATTCTTCCAAGGATTCCCAAACTTTTTAAAATTCTTTTAATCTCCCCAGGCTCACTCTGAGAAATAAGAAATGAGTTACTGATCTCAGCATGACCCTCAGCAATATACCAACCACAGGTTTTTATAAAATTCAACAGGTCTTGTCCCTGCAAAAATCTTGAAGTCTTAATCTTACTATTTCTAAGGTAAAATCCTAAGGCATTATTTTCTTCTAAAAACCTCAAAAAGATATCAAGTCTGACAATTTTTTTACTCTTCCAATCACTTAATACACCTCGGTCATGGAGATTAAATTGAATATAAAATGGAGTTATTCCCCCATAATACTCTTTTACTTTTTCTTTTAATTTATCAATTGTTCCCTCGTGAACATTCACATAAACCTTTTGCCAGAGATATGGAAATTCCTGAAGAATTTCTAAAAGATCAAGTTTTTTCTTATTTCCTTCATTTTTCACTGATTTAATGGCTATAAAGTGGTTAACAGGCTTTAATTTACTATTGAAATGTTCATCCCTTACCTCTTTTGCTGAAAAAGGTTTAACATTAAATTCTCCATTGAGTTTTTCAAATCTAAAAAGTGAATGAGCTGGAGAGACAGAAGCTGTTCCTTTACTTGTTCTGACTTTAACAAACTTACTCCCTTTAGGAACTTTATGTCTTATAAAAGCCTTAACTTTTACCCAAACCGCTTCACCCTTTTGGTTGAAGGACAAAACCTTAAAATCATCATCATTCTCAACAGCAAAACTACCAGGATTATCCTCCAAAACCCTATGGGATTTTTTTTCAAATTGAGAGTCAACTAATTCCCCAATTTTTTTTATCTTGATTTTTCCATTCTCTCTAATTACTACCTGCTCATCCCAGACTAAACTTTGAAAACCAACTCGAGTTGGGATGTTTATATTAAATAAAAATTCCTGTATAGCTTGCTTGGTTTCTCTATAAGACAATTTGTCATATCTAATAAAGGGGGCTAAATATGTGTCCACTGAACTAAATGCTTCCGCACCTGCAGTCTCACCCTGTAATGTATAGAAAAAGTTTACTATCTGACCAAGAGCAGCACGAAAATGTTTAGCTGGTTTACTTTCAATCTTTCCAGGAACACCACCAAATCCACGAATTAACAGATCTTTCAAAGACCATCCCACGCAGTTGTGGGTTATCATTCTTTCTACAACAAAATTATTAAATGGTTCACAGTGAAAATTTATAACTTTGTATTTATATTGTCTTCCTCTAAATCTTTTTGCTCTTATTTTTTTAATATCAATAATTTCAGCACCATTACTAATAAACTCTCTTATTTCTTTAGCAATTTCTATGTCACTTGAATAATTATCTGCATTTAAAAGTAAGCATTTTTTATTATATTTTTTATAATGTCTCTTTTTCTTTTCCATTTCAGGGATTCTACTTGTACCAAACATTGAACTACGAAAAACTTCAATTAATTTTTCTCCAGTTTCATCAATAAAATCCGGATTGTATTTCCCAATCCATATATCACCATTTCCAACATAATTTATAGGTAAATTATGTTTTTTAATTATTTTAAGAATTCTTTTCTCCAGTCCTGACGGTAACCTTCTTGATCCAGCTTTTTTCATTATTTCTCTTTTTTTAACTGGATCATTCATAGGATTATTAGTTTCAAAAAATCCTGTATTATTTCTTTTTCTATTTATGGCAACTCTTTTAGCAGTCTCTTTATCTTTCATTGGATTATTAAATTTCATTCTTTGGGATGCTTTTTTATATAATCCGCTTTTTCTTCTTCTGTCTATTATCCATTTTTTCCATTCTTTGTCTCTCCATAGTTCTTTGTAAACTTCTTTAGCTTTCTTTAAATTTCTTCTCCCTATTTCATCGAGGTTCTCACGAAATTCTTTATTCTTCATTCTTTCATATAAAACTTCCCGTGCCCTTTTCATATTCCATAAGTCCTTTTTATTTTTAAGTCGACCATAATTGTGATAGAAAGCTTTCATATCTTTTCCAGTTGCAGTGATGATGATATCTCCCTTTTTTAAATCTCCTGCTTCTATCCACCCCTCTTTAGTTAAAAACGGATGTTCACAAGTAACTTTTATTTTTTTGATGACTTTTCCTGCTTTAGCCCTGATTTCCAATATTTCGTCAACTTCTCTCTTAAAAATTTCAATAACTTTTGTTGGTTTGAACTCTATGCTGTCAAATCCCATTAACTCATCACCTATCCTAACATCTTTAGCCAGTTTTGCTCCATTACAAGTTATAACTCTTTGCATAGAGGATATACAGTACGGGGCAATAATCGATAAATCATGTATATGAAAATCTCCACAAATATGTGCTTTTCTAACATCTTTAGGATATATTTTATATAACCAATAATGTGCAGAGATTACTGAGGCAATATGATTATTTAATCCCTGAAGAGAATAGGTCATATTACTATTCTCATTAACTCTCCAATCTTCATTCTCAATATATTCATCTACTAACTTAAGGCTAACAGCGCTTTTTACATCACGAATCTTAGCATGCTGATCCCTGTAAATAATATATGCCTTTGCGGTCTTTATATAACCAGATTCAATTAGAACTGTCTCTACTAAATCTTGAATCTTCTCAACAGTTGGAATTTCATCCTTAATAATTTCTTTAGCTTTTTTAATAACTTTATTGGAAAGTTTTCGTGAGGTATGTAGTCCAAATTCCTTAGTTTCCTGACCTGCTTTCAATATTGCATCAGTGATTTTTCTTTGATCAAATTTGACAATTCTTTCATCTCTCTTTTTTATTTTTTCGAACATTGTTGCGACCTTTCTACATTTAAAACTATATTTTTTGTAACATTTATTAGAAATTAGTAGTATTTAGTTGTTAGTGAAAAAAATTTTATTTTGAGAAAATATAATAAATTTAATATTTGGCAAAAATTATTGTAAATATAAGAATCAATAAATGAAATAAGAATCAAAGATAAAAATAATCACAAAATTAGAAATAAGAAATTATTTAATATATGAAAAATTTTATATTTTATAATCCAATAAAAGGACTGGAGATAGCTTAATAATAAATTTGTCTGTAAGTGAACTACCCCCAGCTATCGCAAGGGGACTTCTTAGCTATGGAGTTAAAAAAAACAAAAAATAAATAAAATAATAGAATTTAAAAATATAAAAGGAAATTATCTATACATACAAAATATAGTGTTTTAAAAATACTAATACGCAATATATTGTATGTCAATGGATTTTTAAAAAAATTTTAAAAACTTTCTATAAGACAGTTTTTTAAGTGGCATTTTGTTTAAAATATTTTTTAAATATTTATCTTTTATAAAATATTAAAAAAAATTCTTTAATTTCGATATGTTAGACTTCTTTATGATTTTAGGGTATATTTTAGGGACATTTTTAGAATAATAATTTATCTTTGAATTGGTTATCTAAGACCCCTTCCTTCAGGTAGGGGTAGTTCACAAACAGAAATAAAAGGTTATGAAAAGAGAAATAATATTTTTTTCAATTTTAAATTTAGTTATTGGGTTAACGGGGATAGTAATAAGACCTCTAATCCCAATAGTATCTAAGGATATAAATATTGGATTAGATATGATTGGGATAGTATTATCTGCTATTTCATTTGGATTTTTTATTTCCGTGATTTTAACTGGTTATCTGTCAGATAGATATGGCACTAAACTTGCTATAACTTTAGGTCTTTTAATATCAATTATTAGTGCTCTGGGATTTGGTTTAACCTATACATTTTTTATTTTACTAATTAGTGGATTACTTATGGGAATTGGGAGAGGCACACTAATGGCTGGAATAAATGCACATGTAGTTAATATTTATCCTGAAAAAAGAGGGGCTAATCTTTTAAAATTAAGTTCTTTTTTCTGTTTAGGGACAGCAATTGGAACTTTTATTGTTTCTATAATTCTATTTTTGAAATTGAATTGGAGATTTTCATTCATCATATTCTTTTTTATTTATATTTTTATTACATTGTATTTTTTAAGAAAAAAAGCTACGGAGCACAAGATAAGTTTACAGGAGGAAAAAAATACAAATTCTTTACAAGATGAGCAAATTAAGGATTTTAATAAAGAGAATGTAAAAAATATAGAAAATAATGACATAAGGAGCATAAAAAATCAATCAGAAAAAATTCACTTAAAAGAATATTTAAATCTTTTTAAGAATCCGATTATAATTTTTTTGGGAATACTTCTAATATTTTTTGGTGGAACAGTAGTTGCTTTTTCTACCTGGTACACAACATATTTTTCATCATTTGGAATTAAGGTAGCAGTTAGTTCTTTAGGTCTTTCATTATATTGGTTATCATTAATGGCTGGCGTTAAGCTTAAGCAAATTGCAATGAATTTTCTTGAAGAATATAAAATTATTCTTTTAGGATGCTTATTAAATGCAATTTTTATGATAATTATTACATTTTCAGGAAATATTGTTATTAAGGTTATTGCCTCTATAATGATGGGTCTTTTCTTGGGAGGTTTTACTCCCTTAACAACCTCCTTAGCAATAAGTCAAAAACCTGAACTATCAGGATTTATTTCAGGTTATATTTTGGGGATGTTATCATTGGGTAATATGATTTTTCAGCCCTTAATAGGATATTTTTCTGAGAGATTTGGAAAAGGATTCGGGATATATATTCAATTAACAGGTTCACTTTTGCTTTTTGTAACAACAGTTATTCTAGCAATTTTTTACAAACGTAAAAAATTGAGTGGTGAAATAGCATAATTTTTTTAAATTTAGGTCCTACTTAGTGACAGGTATTTATAAGAGTAATTTTTTCAACTGCCTTTCCAAATTCATTTTCTGCTGTGGCTATTAATGTAAATTTTTCCCCTTCTTTTGTTAAATTTATTTGTGCAATATTATCATTTGCTGGTAAACCATCATCCCTGTTGAAATATAGTTTTGGAAATGGATCTCCTTCAACATATGCTCTAACTCTATAGACACAAAAACCTGTTTCAAGAAATGGTCCTTCAATTATCTCAAGTGTAATTGTAGGCTTATTTATAGATTCTAAAACTGTAAGTGTAAATGAATCTTTTGACTCCACAAATCCATCCGAGGTGGTTAAGGTTATAAGATAAGCACCAGGATTTTGATATTGAACTTGAACCATTATTCCTTCAGCCACTCTTTCATCTCCTAAATCCCACATGTATGTTAAATCATCTCCATCAGGGTCAGTTGTTCGATAAGCTGATAATATGATTGTAGAATTTGTTTCTATTTCCCTATCTTCTCCCGCTCTTGCTATAGGAGGTGAGTTTTTAGTATTTATCTCTTCTTTAGTTTCTTCTGTTTTTTCTTTCTGTTTTTCAATTCTGGATTCAAGTTCAGATTCTTGTTTTTGGCGATCCCAAATACTTTTATTTATGGAGCTTACTATTGTATATATCAACAACACAACTATGATTATTGTAATAATTGCTCTTCCTGTTTTTCTTTTTTTCATACTTTTAAAATCTTATTTTTTGACAGTTACTTTATTTATTTTTTAATGAGATTGCTTCAGGACTTTGTCCCTCGCAATGACATAGAGTTAAAATTTATTTTAAATTTTCTATTTTTGGTTTAAATAAGGCTTATTTTTTTGGATAAGCCATACAATTTGGTTTAGTATTTTATATATTTTAACATAAATTAAGAATGTCAATGTGTGTTATAATAAAAATAAGCCATTAAAGAATTCATCATCAAATACGAAGAAAAAGGCATTATGAAAAATATTTTTAATCATAAATATATGCTCTACTTGATTAAAACCTCAAAAGAACTTTTTTTTCAAACACTTAGAATTTTACAACCATGCAATAATTTAAATATTTCAATTTCTTTAAAAAAACAGTTCTTTTGACAAAATTATTGTAGATTAAAAAAAATATTTTCTACTTATTAAAATTGGAGGATGAATGGAAAAAAGACTTGATTTAAGAGAGCTTTCTAAGATAAGAACTAAAAAATATCCTCTTATAACATTTTATTTTACAGCCTCCTCACCTTTTGAATGGAAAGAGGAGGCAAATATTTTTCTTAAATCAAAGGCATCAAAATATGAGGAAAAACTTCCAAAAGAACTAATAAAAAGCTTTAAAGAGGATGTAGAAAAAATAAAGGATTATATAAATTATAAGCTTAAAAAAACAGTGAGAAGCTTAGCATTCTTTGTAAGCGGAAGAGAGGGTTTATTTAAATTGTACCAGGTTCCTTTTCCAATAACCAACCTGTTTTACTTAGAGAATACCCCTTATTTAAAGCCATTAGCTAAAACCTTAGATAATTATGGAAAGTATATCTTGGTTATTCTTCATGTTGATTATTCTTGCATATATGTGATAGATAGAACTGATGTTGTAGAAGGGATTTGCAGAGAGGATAAAATCCCGGTAAAAACCAGAAAAGCTGGCTGGAAGGATTTAGAGAAATCAAAAGCTGAAAGAAGAAGGGGAGAGCATATTAAAAAACATTATAAGGATGTAGCTGATATGGTAAAAAATAGCATGGATAAAGATATTAAAAGAATAATAATTGCTGGAACTGAGAAAAATGTAAAAATGTTTTTAAAACTTCTTCCAAATTATCTAAAAGATATTGTTTCAGCTACATTTCAATTTGACGCTCATGACAATGATTCTAAGATTATTGAGAAGTCACTTAAAGAAGAGCTTGAAAGTGAAATTAAGGCTGATAGAAGATTAATAAAACAATTAAAGAGATTGGGAAGAGAAAAGGTAGCCATAAGGCTTTATCAAGTCCTTTTAGCTTTACAAAGAGGACAAATTGATAAATTAATTATTCATCACAAATTCCAGGAGTCGGGATGGATTTGTAACAATTGTGATTATTTAGGAAGTGGAGGTTCAAAAGTTTGCCCAATGTGTAAAGTTGAAATGAGTGAGGTAAAAGATATTGTAGATGAAGTTGTAAATAAAGCAATAGAACGTGATATTGATGTTGATTTTGTTTCAGAAACAGAATTTATTGACAAATTTGGAGGAATAGCAGCAATTTTGAGGTATTAAAAATATCAATTGTCATTTAAAATTTTTAAAATTATTAAATATGAAATATTTTATATAGGTTAATTTAAATGAAAATATTAATAGCTCCAGATAAATTTAGAGAAAGCCTTTCTTCTATGGAAGCAGCAAAATCCATCGAGAAGGGTATAAAAAAAGTTAATAAAAATATTGAGACAGTTCTATGTCCGATAGCAGATGGTGGTGAAGGGACCGTAGATGCATTAGTAGCTGCAACATCTGGTAGTTATATAACTTGTGATGCAACTGGACCATTAGGTGAGAAAATAAATGCTAAATATGGAATCTTGGGTAATAATAAAACAGCTGTAGTTGAGATGGCAGCTGCATCTGGACTATGGCTTGTTCCTAAGAGTAAAAGAAATCCACTATATACAACAACATATGGCACAGGGGATATGATAAAAAACGCTTTGGATTTTGGTGTTAAGAAAGTGATAGTTGGTATAGGAGGGAGCTCGACTACTGATGGCGGAATGGGTATGGCACAGTCCCTTGGGATAAAATTCTATGATAAAAAGGGAAAAGAGTTAGGGTATGGTGGAGTTCAATTAGAGAAGCTATTTAGAATTGATATTAAAAATAGAGATCCAAGAGTAGCTGACACTATCTTTGAGATTGCATGTGATGTAGATAATCCTCTTACGGGATTAAAAGGTGCAGCTTATGTTTATAGTCCACAAAAGGGAGCTAATTCTGATGAAGTAAAAAAGTTAGATAAAGGTCTAAAAAACTTTGCTAAAGTAATAAAAAGAGACCTGGGAAAAGATATTGAAAATTTAAAAGGAGCTGGAGCAGCTGGAGGACTTGGAGCTGGTCTTGTTGCATTTTTAGACGCAAAACTTAGACCTGGAATAGATATAGTTATAGATACTATAAATTTAAGAAAGAGAATGGAAAATGTTGACTTGGCAATTACTGGTGAGGGTTCAACTGATGCTCAGACTTTAATGGGCAAGGCTCCAACAGGAGTTATAAATATAGCTAAAGAGTTGAATATACCGGTTGTTATTATTTCAGGCTCAATAGCTGATGACAGATCAAAGTTACATGAGAGTGGGGTTGATGCAATATTCTCAATCATCCCCAGACCAATTAGTTTAAACAAGTCCTTAAAGAATGCATCATTATTTTTAGAAAAAGCTGCTGAGGAGGTAGTAAGATTATTCATCACTGCCAAAGTAAAATATAGTTAAAATTAAAAATATTTTTTTATTAAGGAATTGTAGTATGAAAAAGAAGATAAGGGTCGCCATACTAATGGGAGGAACTTCAGCAGAAAGAGAAGTTTCTCTCAGTACAGGAGCAAGCGTTATAGAACATTTTGATAGGAATAAGTATGAGATAATTCCTGTAGAAATTAATAAGGAAGGAAGATGGATAGCTCTTCCAGATCCAAAGAAACAATTACCCTTAAAAGAACAGAAATTAGTTAAGAACCAGAAATTAGATAAAGATCAGAATGAAATTTCAACAGAACCTTTTTTAGCAGAAGAGATTGATGTAAAAGAAAGTGAGAGAATTAAGGATAAATATATAAACAGTGAATTCAAATTATCTGAGAAAGCAAATCCAATACTTATCTTAAATGATAAGGATAAAAAAATAATTAAAGACTTTAAATCAGCAGCAGATGTAGTCTTTATTGCTCTTCACGGTCCCCAAGGTGAAGATGGTAAATTTCAAGCGCTTCTTAATTTATTAGATATTCCATATACTGGATCAGGTGTGATGGCAAGTGCTTTAGGAATGAATAAATTATTAAGTAAGAGACTTTTTACTCAAGTAGGAATTTTAGTACCTAAATATATAGATATAAATTTAAGAGATTGGCAGAAAAATAGAGAAAAGCAAATTAGTAGAATTAAGGATGAAATAGAATTTCTAGCTGTTATAAAACCTGTTGGTCAGGGCTCAAGCGTTGGTGTGACTATTGTTAAAGAAGAAAAATACCTTGAAGAAGCTATAGAACTTGCTTTTGAATACGACCCTATAGTTTTAGTTGAAAAATATATTAAAGGTACAGAGGTTGCTTGTGGAATATTAGGAAATGAAAATCCCATCGCTCTTCCACCTATAGAAATAGTACCAAAAAGGGAATTTTTTGATTATACTGCAAAATATACTCCATCGGAATGTGATGAAATATGTCCAGCCAGAATATCTAAAGAGATGACTAAAAAAGTACAGAAATATGCTTTAAAGGCTCACAATGTATTAGGATGTATTGGGTTTTCAAGAGTGGATCTGTTTATAAGTGGAGATGATGTATATGTTTCAGAGGTAAATACAATTCCTGGTCTAACATTTGCTTCATTATATCCAAAAGAAGCAAAAGCAGCTGGGATTAGTTTTTCAGAACTTTTAGATCAACTAATCACCTTAGCCTTAGAAAACCCTGTTAAATATTAAAACAGGAAGAACTATTTTTATTAATTCTTTTTAATCAAATTTTATACATTTGTTTTATATCAAAACTTCTATAGAATCCAATTAGTATTTAGCTATTTCAAATTAAGTAATACATTTATTTACATTTATCAACATAAGTAGATCCCTCAAGGACCTTTTGAAACCATGTTACACCTTCTTGAACAGCTTCTATCTGAAGAATATACCAACCCATAGCCTCAGGAGCTTTTACCCTAACTACTACTGTTACTGATTCACCTGGAGCAACATCATTTGGCAGTGTAGTCCTGCCACCATCATCCCATTCTGGTTCCAGTTGATTTCCTTTTGGAAACCAGTGATAACCAATTCTTACCGGGAATTTTCCAGTACTTGGCCAGGTAAAAGAACTACTGTTTTTAAGAGTGATTTTTATTAAATTCTCTTCACCAGCACAAAGAAATGTGGGAACATAACCCTCATATTCAATGTCATGTGTTTCTTTTGAATAATCTACTGAAGGAGTTTCTGGTCGGGGTTCCTCCGTTTTTTCTACTGCTATATTTTCTTCTGTTGTTTTCTTAACCTCTTCAGTGGGAGCCAAGGGTTCTTTTAAACATGATATTGTAAATAATAATAAAACCAAAATTACAGAGAATAGAGTTAAATAAATCTTATGTTTTTTCACTATAAAACCTTTCTTATTAACTTTTGCTCAATTCTTCTTCTACAAGGACTCTTCTTAAAACTTTTCCAACAAGTGTTTTTGGCATCTCTTCTCTAAATTCTACTGATTTTGGAACTTTATACTTAGCCAAATTCTTTTTACAGAACTGAATAATCTCTTCTTCAGCTACCTTTTCACCTTCTTTTATAGAAATAAAAGCTTTTACTGATTCACCATATGTAGGATCTGGAAT
>JAUWOM010000013.1 GCA_030612085.1 Actinomycetes bacterium | reverse complement strand
TCTACATCAAAACCTCTTGAACTTAAGCAATATGTTATTGCTGAAGTTAAGGTTGTTTTACCATGATCTACATGACCTATAGTTCCGACATTGATATGTGGTTTTGTTCTCTCAAATTTCTTTTTAGCCATATGTTTCCCCTTTTAATAGATAATTATTTTAGTTAAAATTTAATACTTTATATAGCTTATATTCTTAGAGATTTGTGGCATGGTTTCGAAGACATTTTAGTCAAGAAACTATGCCCAAAGTTTTCAAAGCTTATTTAATTTATTTTTGTTATAAACCTTTAATTGATTTTATAATTTCTTTTGCTATTTTTTTTGGAACCTGTTCATACATTAAGAATTCCATAGTGAAATTTGCTCTTCCCTGCGTTTTAGATCTTAAATCTGTTGCATATCCAAACATCTCCCCTAAAGGAGCTTGCGCTGTAACAACCTTTAACCCCATTCTATTATTTAAAGCAATTATATTCGCTCGCCTTGCATTTAAATCTCCAATCACATCACCTAAATACCGTTCTGGAAAAACAACCTCTAATTTCATTACTGGTTCAAGTAATATTGGTCCTGCATTTTTATACGCTTCCTTAAAAGCAATAGCACCAGCTATTTTAAATGCCAGATTTGTTGAATCCACTTCATGGTATGATCCATCAATTAATGTAGCCATTACATTAACTATAGGATATCCCACTAATTGACCACTTTCCATTGCTTCTCTTATTCCTTTTTCAACATATGGGATAAACTCTCGTGGTATTTTTCCACTTTTTATTTTACTTTTAAATAAAAATTTGGATCCCTTTTGATTTGGTTCGATTCTTAATTTAACATGTCCATACTGACCCTTTCCACCACTTTGCTTTATGAATCTTCCTTCTGAAACCGATTCTAAGGTTATAGTTTCTTTATAGGCAACCTGTGGATTACCCACATTTGCTTCAACTCCAAATTCTCTAAGTAATCTATCAATAATAATCTCCAAATGTAGCTCGCCCATTCCTGATATTATTGTTTGACCAGAGTCCTGATCTATATTTACTTTAAAAGTCGGATCTTCTTTAACCAATTTGTTAAGAGATAGCGAAAGCCTCTCATGATCCATTTTTGTTTTCGGTTCAATAGCAACTGATAAAACTGGTTCAGGAAATCTTATTGATTCCAATACTATTGGGAAATTCTTATCACATAATGTTTCACCTGTTGTTGAATCTTTCAGTCCAATAGCTGCAGCAATATCACCAGTGGCAACTGTCTTTAGATCCTCTCTTTCCTTAGCATGCATTCTAACAACTCTTCCTATTCTTTCCAACTTTTCTGAATTTGAATTTAATACCATATTTCCTACATTCATCTTTCCTGAATATACTCTAAAATAGGAAAGATTTCCCATATACGGATCATTCTGTACTTTAAAAATAAACGCTGTAAAAGGTTCACTGTCAAGAGGTAATCGAGATTCACGCTCATTGTTTTTTGGATTCTTTCCCCAAACCTCTTTTACTTCCTTTGGTGAAGGAAGATAATTAGTAATTGCATCAAGCAATAGTTGAACACCTTTATTTTTAAGTGAAGCACCACATAAAACGGGAACTATTTCTCCCTTTATTGTGAACTCTCTAATAACCTTTTGAATTAAGACTGATGAAATATCTTTATCTTCAAGATATTCAGCCATTAAATTATCATCCAGTTCTGCTAATGTTTCTAAAAGTTCTTGCCTTTTCTTAATCGATATGGGAACCAATTTTGAAGGAATATCCAATATTTCCCAATCTTTCCCTGTTTTATCTTTATAAACTATCGCTTCCATATTTATCAAATCCACTACACCTTTGAATTCATCCTCTTCTCCTATTGGTACTTGTAAACATACAGTGTTTGCAAACAATTTTTTTCTAATCATATTAACTACATTAAAAAAGTCTGCTCCAGTCTTATCCATCTTATTCACGAAAGCAATCTTTGGTATTTTATATTTATTAGCTTGATTCCAAACAGTTTCCGATTGAGGCTCTACTCCAGCAACAGAGTCAAATATTGCAATTGCTCCGTCCAGTACTCTTAAAGACCTCTCAACTTCAACAGTAAAGTCCACGTGTCCGGGAGTGTCTATAATATTGATTTGATAATCATTCCAATAGCATGTAGTTGCAGCAGCTTGAATAGTTATTCCTCTCTCCTGCTCCTGTTCCATCCAATCCATAACAGCTGTACCTTCATCAACTTCTCCAATCTTATAGGTTTTCTCTGTATAATAGAGAATCCTCTCAGTAGTTGTGGTTTTACCAGCATCAATATGAGCTATTATTCCTATATTTCGAGCTTTTTCTAAGGGAAATTGCTCCATCTTTATCGACCTTTTTTTAAGTAATTTAATATCTTTACGCATATCTTAAAATTTTTTAAGTTAATTTTTATATTTTATTTAATTACCATCTGTAGTGAGCAAATGCTTTATTTGCTTCTGCCATTTTATGCATATTTTCTCTCTTCTTTATAGATGCTCCAATATTATTTGCCGCATCTAATATCTCACCCGCAAGTTTTGATGACATACCCTTTTCCTTGCGCTGTTTTGCAAAATTTATTATCCACCTAAATGATAGGGATTCTGCTCTATAAGAACGAACTTCTACAGGAACTTGATAAGTAGCTCCACCAACTCTTCTTGATCTAACTTCAAGGAACGGTCTTACATTTTCCAATGCTTTAGTAAATACCTCAACTGGATCTTTTTTAGTTCTCTCTTTAACTATATCCAAACTATCATAAACTATTTTTTCTGCAACAGTTTTTTTACCTTTTAACATAATATTGTTAATAAGCCTAGTTATGAGTTTACTTCTATATTTGTAGTCTGGTACTATTGTTCTTTTTTTTGCTACACCTCTTCTTGACATAACTCCTCCTGTTTTATTCCTCAGGAGCCTTAGCTCCATACTTGGATCTTGCTTTTCTTCTACCCTCAACTCCAGTAGTGTCAAGGACATTTCTAACTATCTTATATCTTATTCCTGGGAGATCCTTAACACGTCCACCTCTAATTAAAACAATAGAGTGTTCTTGAAGATTATGTCCTTCTCCTGGTATATAAGCTGTTACCTCCATCCCATTTGTTAATCTTACTCTTGCTACTTTACGCAAAGCTGAGTTAGGTTTTTTTGGCGTCATTGTCCAAACTCTAGTGCAAACTCCTCTTTTTTGAGGATTTCCTTGTAGTGCTGGATTTTTATTCTTCGCTTCAATTCTCTTTCTTTTTGTTTTAACTAATTGATTTATGGTTGGCAAACTTTAAATGCCTCCTTACTTACCATATAAAATTTATATTAACTATATTAAACCAAAATTAAATCCTTTTAAATACAAAAAGAGATAATAACATTCATTTCTTTTGTTGTCAACTAAAAAATAACTAAATGTGTAGTACCAATTTAGAAATGTCCGGTTTTGCATTAACTAATAAATCACTTTTCTTTCCATCTTTATCTATTATAACTTATTTTAAATCTTCTTTGCTTATTTCAGATAATTCTTTACCCATTTCAGATAACAATAATAGCTCCTCCTGTTGATACTCTTCCGGATAATTTATTTCAACTTTCCTGTACTCCCCCATACCAGTTCCAGCTGGAATCAATTTACCTATTATTACATTCTCTTTTATTCCTAAAAGTGGATCAACACTATAATTTAGTGAAGCATCTGTAAGAACCTTCGTGGTTTCCTGAAACGATGCGGCTGATAAGAAACTATCCGTAGCTAATGCAGCTTTGGTTATTCCCATTAATGTCTGTCTGGCAGTAGCTGGTTTCTTCCTTTTGGATTTTATATCTTCGTTTATCTTTTGAAAAGCGATTTTATTTACTAACTGACCTGGTAAAAAATTAGTATCTCCTGGCTTTATTATAGCAACTTTTTTAAACATTTGCCTTACTATTATTTCTAAATGTTTATCATGTATATCAACACCCTGAGATTTATAAACATTTTGAACCTCACTTACAAGGTGCGTTTGTGTATCTTTCACACCCTGTACTTTTAAGATATCATGAGGATTTCTGGAACCATCAGTTAATTGTTGTCCTGCAATAACATCATCTCCTATGTTGACGAGTATCCTGGATCTGGGTGATACCGTATAGGAAAATTCTTTTCCTTTTTTATCAGTTACTATAACCTTAGTATATTTATCAGTTTCTTTTATTTCAACCTTTCCACTGGTTTCTGAAATTATTGCCTGTCCTTTAGGTTTTCTCGCTTCAAAAAGCTCAACAACTTTAGGAAGACCAGCAGTTATATCCATAGCTTCATAGGCTTTCTCATGTTTATGACTATATTTCTTCCTCTTCGCAGTTTGTATTACCTTTGCAATAATCTCGCTTTTTTTAACATTTTTCTTCGTGGTTATTTCTAATTTCTCTCCTCTATGCATCATTACATCAACCAACTTTTTATCATCCATCTCTACTTGCAACATAAATCTACGAGTAAGGTGATCTATATTCTTAGAAAAGAATTCTTTACCTTCCTTCTCCCTCTTATTTCTCTCTTCTTTTAAAGCTTTTTTGGTCATTTTGAACTTCTTCAAAACTGTAGAAGGAATTATTAACTCACCATCAACTGGAGCTCTTATTGGTTTCTGAATATATGTACTCGCTACACCTCCTGTATGAAAAGTACGCATAGTAAGCTGTGTTCCTGGCTCTCCAATAGACTGAGCGGCAATTATTCCAACAGCTTCACCAATTTCTACTAATTTTCCGGTTGCCAAATCTTCACCATAACACATTTTACAAACTCCATGTTCAACCTTGCAATTTAATACAGATCTAACATTTACCATTTCTACATTAGATTCTATTAATTTTTTAATATGACCTTGAGTAACTAACTCCATAGATTTCATAATTATTTCACCTGTTGAAGGGTCAGCAACTGTTTTATTACATATTCTACCTAATAAACTTGGATTTGGTTCACCCTCTAAGGTGAGAACATATATATCTCTACCTTCCTTGGTACCACAGTTATGCTCTTTAACTATAACATCCTGGGATACATCTACCAATCTTCTTGTTAGGTATCCTGAGTCAGCTGTACGAAGAGCGGTATCTGCTAAACCTTGTCTTGCGCCATGTGTTGAAAGGAAATATTCAAGAACTGATAGACCCTCTCTAAAATTTGATTTGATAGGTTTATCAATTATCTCTCCCCTAGCATCTGCAACAAGACCTCTCATACCTGCTAATTGTCTTAGCTGCTTTACATTCCCTCTAGCTCCTGAATTAGCCATCATATAAATTGGATTAAATTTTCCAAAATTTCTCTCCATTTCCTCACCAACTTCCTCTGTTGTTTTGGACCACTGTTGAACAACCCTATGAAGTCTTTCATCATTTGTCATTAAGCCTTTTTTGAAACTTGAGTTTATCTCTTCAACAATCCCTTCACTCTCCTTTAAAATTTCTGTTTTCTTTTCTGGAATTTTAATGTCCTCTATTCCAATGGTTATTCCTTCTTCGGTAGCGTGAGAGAAACCAAGTTTCTTCATCCCATCTAAAATCTTTGAGGCTAACTCATTTGAATAGGTATTTATTATCTCTGTAACAATTGTTGATAATTGCTTCTTATCTATTGGAGAATTTATAAAGGGATAATCTTCAGGTAAAATAGAATTAAATATTGTTCTTCCCAACGTTGTTTTTCTTACTTTTTCTCTAAATTGAAGTCGTATTGGAGCTTGAAGAGATAATTTTTCAAACTCATGTGCAAGCAATGCTTCATCCAGACCATAATAAAATTTACCCTCTCCAGCTTGACCTTCTTGTTGAGATGTTAAATGGTATATTCCTAAAACCATATCCTGGCTTGGTGTTACAAGCGGTTTACCCGCTGTTGGTGAAAGAAGATTATTGCTTGACATCATAAGAATTCTTGATTCAGCTTGAGCCCCCTGAGAAAGGGGAACATGAACAGCCATTTGGTCACCATCAAAATCTGCATTAAAAGCAGTACATACAAGAGGATGTATCTGAATTGCTTTTCCTTCTACAAGTATAGGTAAAAATGCTTGTACTCCCAAACGATGTAGTGTTGGAGCTCTATTAAGTAGCACTGGATGATCTTCTACCACTTTTTCAAGTACATCCCAAACAATTGGCTTTCCTCTTTCCACCATTCTTTTAGCACTTTTTATATTTTGACTGTGTCCTAAATCAACAAGCATCCTCATTATAAAAGGTTTAAAAAGCTCTAAAGCCATTGGCTTTGGAATTCCACACTGATTTATCTTCAATTTTGGATTAACTACAATTACCGAACGGCCAGAGTAATCAACTCTCCTACCTAATAGATTTTGACGAAATCTTCCTTGTTTTCCTTTGAGCATATCTGAAAGAGATTTTAAGGCACGATTTCCAGGACCTGTTACTGGTCTACCTCTCCTTCCATTGTCAAAAAGTGCATCAACAGATTCTTGTAACATTCTTTTCTCATTATTAACTATAACCTCTGGGGCTCCTAGATCTAAAAGCTTTTTTAATCTATTATTTCTATTTATAACCCTTCGATAAAGATCATTAAGATCCGATGTTGCAAATCTCCCGCCATCCAACTGAACCATCGGTCTTAAATCGGGTGGTATAACAGGTATCGCTTCCATTATGATATCTTGAGGGCGATTGTCTGTGTTATCAAATGCAGCTACCACTTTTAATCTTTTGATAGCGCGAATTTGTTTTTGCCCCTTAGCTTTTTTAAGTATCTTTCTAAGTTTCTCAGTTTCTGCATGACAATCCAATTTGACAAGCATCTCTTTCATTGCTTCCGCCCCCATACCACCGGTAAAATATTCTGTATACATGAGCTTCATTTCTCGGAAAACTCTTTCATCATCGATGAGTTGTTTTTCCTCTAACTTCATAAATTCTTTATAAGCCTGTTTTGCTGTTTCAATTTGTTCTTGTGTATATTGATAATCCTCTTTAATGTCTTTATCTATCTCACTTTTTAGCTTTAAATATTCTTCCTTTTCTTCATCAGTTAATTTTTCCTGATCATCTAATTGATCAGGAAATCTATCAGTTATTATTGATAATAAATCTTCCACTCTCTCTTTGTGTTCCTCTTTTAACTGATTTGTTCTAACATCTACAATATTTTCAATTTCTTCCTTTTCTAAAACTCTTCTATCTTTATCAATTGAAGTAATGATGTATGAGGCGAAATAGATTACCTTATCCAGATCTTTAGGTGATATATCTAATAAATAACCCAATCTTGATGGAATACCTTTAAAAAACCATATATGTACTACTGGTGATGCAAGTTCTATATGACCCATTCTTTCTCTTCTAACTTTTGACCTGGTTACCTCAACTCCACATCTTTCACAAATTATTCCCTTAAATCTTATTCTTTTATACTTACCGCAGTAACACTCCCAATCCTTTGATGGTCCAAAGATCTTTTCACAGAAAAGTCCATCTTTTTCTGGTTTAAGAGTACGATAATTTATAGTTTCAGGCTTTTTTACCTCTCCATTTGACCATGACCTAATCTGTTCCGGAGTTGCTATTCCAATTCTAATTGCATCAAAAAGATTAACATCTAACAAAAAACTTACCTCCTAATTTTTAGAAAGTTTTGTGTCCTCTAATATCTCTATAATTTCTTTCTCTTCTCTCTGTAAATTTATATCTAATTCTTCAATAGTTTTATACATATCTTCACCAGTATCTATTAACTCTAACTTTTCTCCATTCTTAGATAGAATTTCAACATTTAATCCTAAGCTCTTAATTTCTTTAACAAGTACTTTAAAAGATTCTGGTATCTTGGGAGCTTCAATCGGCTCCCCTTTAACAATTGCTTCATATGCTTTTACTCTTCCAAAAACATCATCAGATTTTATTGTTAACATTTCTTGAAGAGTATAAGCTGCTCCATAAGCATCAAGAGCCCACACTTCCATCTCACCAAATCTCTGTCCACCAAATTGAGCTTTACCTCCAAGTGGTTGTTGGGTTACTAAAGAATAGGGTCCTGTTGACCTTGCATGAATTTTATCATCTACTAAATGGTGTAATTTCATTATATACATGTAACCAACTGCAATTGGCTGTTTAAATCTTTTTCCAGTTCTTCCATTATACAACCAAGTTTTTCCACTTGTTGGCAATCCTGCTTTTTTGAGCACTTTTCTTATTTCATTTTCATTAGCACCTTCAAAAATAGGAGTTGATATGTAAACAGATCCTTCATCACTTCTTTTTACACCATCATCATCCCATCCTACTTTTGCAGCCCATCCTAAATGGGTTTCTAATATCTGTCCAACATTCATTCTTGAAGGAACACCCAATGGATTTAAGACAACATCTACAGGGGTCCCGTCTTCCATATAAGGCATATCCTCTTCGGGAAGTATTATTGAAATTACACCCTTATTTCCATGTCTCCCTGATAACTTATCCCCGACTGATACTTTCCTTTTTTTTGCAATATAAACTCTAACCAATTTGTCTACGCCTGGTGCAAGTTCGTGTCCCTCTTCCCTTGAAAAAGATTTCACATCCATTACTTTACCGGACTCTCCATGTGGAACTGTTAAAGAAGTATCTCTTACTTCCTTTGCCTTCTCTCCAAATATGGCACGAAGTAACTTTTCTTCTGCCGTCAATTCTGTTTCACCTTTAGGTGTTACCTTCCCAACTAAAATATCCCCTGTCTTGATCTCAGCCCCAATTCTAACTATTCCTCTTTCATCTAAATTTTTTAATGCTCCTTCACTAACATTTGGTATATCTCTTGTGATTTCCTCATCACCCAATTTGATAGATCTTGCTTCAATCTCATGCTTTTCTATATGAATTGATGAAAGAATATCCTCTTTCACTAACCTTTCACTGATAATAATTGCATCCTCGTAGTTATATCCTTCCCAGGGTAAAAATGCTACCAACAAATTTTTCCCTAATGCCAGTTCTCCATTACTTATTGCTTGTCCGTCGACTATGACCTCTTTCTTTTTTACTTTATTTCCAGCATAAACTAAAGGCTTTTGATTTACACAAGTTCCTTGATTTGATCTTCTAAATTTATGTAATTTATGTCTTGTTGAACCTAAATTCTTGTAATTTATCTCTATGTAATCTGCACATACTTTAGTAACAGTTCCACTTTCTTTTGCAAGTATAACATCACCAGAATCAACTGCAGTTTTATACTCCATACCAGTTCCTATTAAAGGTGCTTCGGTTTTAATTAATGGTACTGCCTGCCTTTGCATATTTGAACCCATAAGTGCACGTGGTGCATCATTATGCTCTAAAAATGGAATCAACGAGGTAGAAACAGAAAATATCTGTCTTGGTGATATGTCTATGTGATCTACTTTATTAGAAACAACTGTATTTACTTCACCTCTTCTCCTCACTACAACTTCTTTCCCTTTAATCTTCCCTTTCTTATTTACGGGAATATTATATTGAGCAATCACAAGTTCTTCCTCTTCGTCAGCATCAATATATTCTATTTCATCTGTTATGATACCTTTTTCAACTTTCCTATATGGTGTTTGTATAAATCCCATATCACTTATCTTTGCATAAGTCGCTAAGGAGCCAATAAGGCCTATATTTGGACCTTCAGGAGTTTCTATTGGACACATCCTACCATAATGAGATGAATGAACATCTCTAACCTCAAATCCTGCTCTCTCTCTACTTAAACCACCCGGTCCTACAGCTGTCAATCTCCTTTTATGGGTTAATTCAGCTAAAGGATTTGTTTGATCCAAAAATTGAGATAACTGACTACTGCCATAAAACTGCCTTAATATAGCAACCATGGGTCTTATATTAATCAGTGATTGGGGTGTTACAACATTTACATTTTGAGTTGTCATTCTATTCTTAACAACTTTCTCAATTCTTGAGAAACCTATTCTTAACTGGTTTTGAATTAGCTCACCAACTGTCCTTATCCTACGATTGCCAAAATGATCTATATCATCGATTTCCCCTAATCCCTGATTTAACTGAATCATATATCTAACTATTGCTAAAATATCTTCCTTTGACAGAGTGGTTTTTTCTAAAGGTATATCTAATTGTAATTTCTTATTCAACTTATATCTACCTACTCTTCCCAGGTCATATCTTTTTGGTTTATAGAATAAGTTACCAATAAGAGCTTCGGCACTATCTAAAGTTGGTGGTTCCCCAGGTCTCTGTTTTTTATAAACTTCTATTAATGCTTCTTCACGCGACTCTGTTGTATCTACTCCTAATGTTTTATCTATTACTTCTGAATGTTTGAACAATTCTTTAAGTTTTTCATTGTCTCCAAATCCGAGTGCCTTTAAAAATGTGGTTATAGGTAGCTTCCTTTTTCTATCAATTCTTAAAAATAAAGCACCCCTCTTATTAAAGGTCATTTCTAACCATGCTCCTCTACTCGGGATAAGTTTACACTTAAATAGAGTTTCATCTGTTTCTCTATCTACTTCTCTATCAAAGTAAACACCTGGAGATCTAACAAGCTGACTAACAACTACCCTCTCAGTTCCATTAATAATAAAGGTTCCCTTCCCAGTCATAAGTGGTAAATCTCCTAAAAATACTGGTTGTTCTTTTATTTCACCAGTTTCCTTATTTTTCAATCTTGCAAGAACCCATAGAGGTGCACAATAAGTAATGTCTATCTCTTTACAAATATCTTCATTAAATTTTATATCTGTATTCTTATTACAGCTTGGGCATTTTTGATAAACTTCGCTGGATATTTTTTTTGTTTTTTTATCCATTTCATGAAGATGATAGTCACCAAATTCAAGTTGAAGTGTTTCTGTAAAATCCTCGATAGGAGATATATCATCAAATACCTCTTTTATTCCATGTTTTAATAATTCCTCAAATGACTTCTTCTGAATATCAATAAGATTTGGTGTATCCATAATCTCTTCAGCACTGGAATAATTGTATCTTTCTATTTTTTTGTAGCGTTTTTTAGACAAAAAAAATCACTCCTCTTTGTTTTAAAGGGAATAATTTAGTAGAATTAATATTTAGCAGAATAAATACTTCAAATAATTACTTATACTATTTATATAAATTATTATACATTAAAATATTAATTAAATAAAGTTTATAAACTTTTATTCTATCATTAATATATTAATAAATTCAACTAAATTTTATAAATTTTTTAAAATTTCTTAAGTATTGAGCTTTTCTATTTCAATTAATGTCCATTTATTGTGTGCTTTATATACATGAAGTATAAAATACACAATATTAATATATTGTAATATTAATATTGATAATTACTTAATCTCAATAGTAGCGCCGACTTCCTCCAGCTTCTTCTTCGCATTTTCAGCATCCTCTTTACTAACATCCTTTAATACCACATCGGGGGCATTATCTACCAATGATTTTGCTTCTTTTAGACCTAATTTCGTTAAAGCTCTTACCTCTTTTATAACTTGGATCTTCTTTTCTCCCACATTAGCTAATACCACATCAAATTCAATTTTTTCTTCCTCTTCCTTTGCTTTTTCTTCAGCGCCAGTGGTAGCTACAGCTACAGGTGCTGCTGCTATTACTCCAAATTTCTCCTCTAACATTTTAACAAGTTCTGCGAGCTCCTTCACACTCATATCTTCAACAGTTTTTATAATATCTTTTGTGCTAATTTTTTTCTGCTCCTTAATTTTAGTATCAACCTTTTTCTTCTCTGTAGCTTTAGTGCTAACTTTTTTCTCTTTAGTAGCTTTTTCGCTAACTTTTTTCTTTTCTACCATCTTACCTCCTATTTTTTTGTTTTATTTTTTTTAATGAGATTGCTTCGGGACTTTGTCCCTCGCAATGACACATTGTCAAAATTTATCTTTTTATTTTATTATAAATTTTATATTTTCAGAGATTTGTGGCATGGTTTCGCAGACATTTTACCCAAAAAACTATGCCCAAATCTTCTAAAGGTATTTATTTTTTTACTTTTTTTGATTCTGCTATCATATTAAGCTGATTTAATAAGCCAACAATAGGATTCTTTAAAACTCTTACAAAATTAATTAATGGATTGGCAATATATCTTGTTAAATTAGCAATTAACTCTTCTCTTGGAGGTAAATCTGCTAATTGTATAATTTCATCAAATCCAAAGACTTCTCCTTCAACATAACCTGCTTTAATTTTCAGAGTTTTTCCATTTATATTAAATTTTTTTAATATCCTTGCAGGTAAGATAGGTTCAGCATAACTAAAAGCAGCACTTGTTTGTCCAACAAGGTATTTCTCCAATCCTTCTATTTTCGCTTTCTTTAGTGCTATCTTTGATAGTGTATTTTTTATAATCCTAAATTCTATTTCTGATTCTCGGAATTTACCCCTCAACTCATTCATTTCTTGTACTGAAAATCCACCGTAATCTGCTAATATAACACTCTTTGCATTTGAAAATTTCTCAGCAAGTTGTTTAACAATATTTCTTTTTTTAATGTTTATCAAAATTCCTCCATCTATGAATTAATCTTTATTAAAAAATAAAAAAGACCTTAAGTGCAAAGGTCTATTACAAAGCACCTAAGCAGGAAATATTAAGCACTAAGCACCCACAATCTTTGGTACTATATTAATTGTTAATATATATTATCTAGTAATAAGTAATAAAAGTTTCAGAAATTTTGCTCTTTTCGGTTTTTTAATTTATTATTCTATTTCTTTAGCTAACAGATTCTTTACTTTTGATGTGTCAACAGCTACTGAAGGACCCATAGAAGATGAAAAGTGAATACTTCTTAAATATCTACCTTTAGCTGCTGACGGTTTTACTCTTATTATCTCGCCTATTAATGTTGCATAATTTTCAACTAATTTTTTAACTTCAAATGAGATTTTACCTAATATTAGATGAATAATTCCATATTTATCTGCTTTATATTCAACCTTTCCTTTCTTTGCATCCTGTACTGCTTTACTCACTTCAAATGTCACTGTCCCTATCTTCGGATTCGGCATTAAACCTCTCGGACCTAAAATCTTTCCTAACCTTCCCACTATACTCATCAAATCAGGAGTAGCAATGGTAACATCAAAATCTAAAAATCCTTTTTTAATTTTTTCAGTCAGTTCTTCTCCACCAACAATGTCTGCTCCTGCTTTTTTAGCTTCTGTCACTTTTTCACCTTGAGCAAAAACTAAAATCTTGGGAATTTTTCCTGTTCCATGAGGTAAAATCACAGTCCCTCTAACTTGTTGCTCTGCTTTTTTAGTGTCTATTCCTAATCTTATTACAACTTCAACAGTCTCGTCAAATTTAGCTTTTGAAATGTTTTTTATCAAACTTAACGCTTCCAATGGTGAATATAATTTATCTTTATCTATATTTTCTAAAACCTGTTGATATTTCTTTCCTCTTTTCAAAGAGATTCTCCTTAAATTAATTAATCAATTATTTCCAATCCCATATTTTTTGCAGTTCCTTCTATTATCTTCATAGCAGATTCTATGTCAACTGCATTTAAATCCGGCATTTTTAATTCAGCTATTTCTCTAATTTTTCTCCTTGGAACTTTGCCCACTTTCTCTCGATTCGGTTCTTCTGAGCCCTTTTCAATATTTGCTGCTTTTTTCAATAAAATAGCTGCTGGCGGAGTTTTCGTAATAAAAGTAAAAGACCTATCTTTGTAAACAGTTATAACAACTGGAATTATCATTCCTTCCTGATCTTTTGTTGTATTATTAAAAGCCTTACAAAATTCCATTATATTAACACCATGTTGTCCTAATGCAGGACCAACTGGTGGAGCTGGATTAGCTTGACCAGCAGGTATTTCCAACTTTATCTTTCCAATAATTGGTTTAGCCATATAATCATCCTTTTTTCAAATCTATCTAAAATTTTAAAATTAATTTTTATTAGTAGATTTGTGGCATGGTTTCGAAGACATTTAGTCAAGAAACTATGCCCAAATCTTTCAAAGGTTATTTAATTAATTTTTAATGCTAATAACCTTATAGTATGGTTTCGAAGATATTTATTTAATTTTTTTATATTTTTTCTACTTGGTTAAAATTTAATTCAACTGGGGTTTGTCTACCAAATATTGCTACTAAAACTCTTAATTTTCCTTTATCAATATTTATCTCACTTATTGTTCCATCAAAATTAGCAAATGGACCTGATTTTACTTTAACTGGTTCACCAATTTCAAAATGGGTACGTGCTCTTGGCTTTTTTGTTGCTACTCTTTTTCTTATTTTCATGACCTCTATTGGAGAAAGAGCTGTTGGTTTTGAGGCTGATCCCACAAACCCAGTAACTGCTGGAGTATTCCTCACAACATACCAAGAGTCATCATCTAAGATCATTTTTACTAAAATATATCCAGGAAAAATTCTCTTTTTAGTTGCAACTTTTTTCCCCTCATCAATTTCTAAAACTTCTTCTTCGGGGATAAGAATCTCAAATATCTTATCCTCCATTTCCATTGAATGTATTCTTTGTTTTAGATTGTCCTTAACTTTTTTCTCATAACCAGCATATGAGTGTATAACATACCATTTTGGTTCCAATTTATCAATCACCTTTTAGAATTTAATTTTTTGTAAAAGTACAATCAACTGTGTAAACAAAAAGTCACATATACCAATAAAAACTACAAATATAAATATAGTAGTTAAAGTTACCATTGTATATAGTAAAATAGACTTTCTATTTGGCCAAGAAACTTTCTTTAGTTCAAACCATACACCTTTAAAATAATTTACAATTTTTAACCAGCCATTTCTGAAGAAATTAATAATTCTTTGTAAAATAGGTAAATCTTTTTTAGATTTCTTCTTAATACTGGCTTTCTTTTTAGGAACTTTTACCTTCTGTTCCTCTTTTATAGTTGCTTTTGTTCCTAATTTTCTTAATTTCTTTGATTTTTTTCTTTTCCCCATATATTTACCCTACTATATTTTGTAAAATAAGTATTTTAGCATAAAATTAAATGTATTTTGAAAATTGTTTTAAAAATATGGCAGGGCTGGAGGGACTCGAACCCCCAACACCCGGTTTTGGAGACCGGTGCTCTACCATTGGAGCTACAGCCCTACACTACATAATTAAATTAATATTATCTTGTTTCTTTATGTATTGTGTGTTTCTTACACCACTTACAATATTTTTTTAGCTCCAATCTCTCACGAGTATTAGTCTTATTTTTTTTAGTTGTATAATTTCTACGCTTACATATTGTACAAGCCAGTGTGATAATCTGTCTCAATCTACCCTCTTTATAATTTTATCAAATAAAATTTATTCAAAAAGTTGCTTATATTTACAATAATAGAACTCATTATATGTAAGGCTAAAGCCTTGCCCTACTTTTTTTATTAGATTTGTGGCATGGTTTCGAAGACATTTTCAGTCGAGAAACTATGCCCAAAGCTTTTAATAGCTATTTATTTTTAATTACTTAACTATCTTTGTTATAGTACCAGCTCCAACAGTATGACC
>JAUWOM010000029.1 GCA_030612085.1 Actinomycetes bacterium | reverse complement strand
GGGTTTGTTAAAACTGAGATATATGGAATCCTCTTTTCCTGTAATTTTTGTACTGCACATACTGTTTTAGCTACTTGCATTAATGAAAGTATTCCTTCCTGCATACGTGCTCCCCCTGAAGCACAAAAAATTATAAGAGGAATTTTTTCTTTAATTGCCAAATCTATGCTTCTTTTTATTTTTTCACCAACAGCGCTTCCCATACTCCCGCCCATAAATCTAAAATCCATGACTGCTAAAATAACATCAAATCCATCTATTTTTGCTTTTCCAGCTATTATTGCTTCATTTAAACCGGTCTTTATTTTTGATTCAAATAATCTTTCCTTATAGGATTTCAAATCAAAAAATTTTAATGGATCACTTGAAGTAATTTCGGGGTATATTTCTGAGAAAGATTTATTGTCTGCAACTTGATTTACCCTGGTTATTGCATCTACTGGATAATGGTATTCACACTCAGGACAAACATTATAGTTTTTTTTCAAAGCTTCTTTACTTATTGAAAATTTACAAGATGTACAAGTTATTTCTTCTTCCCTACTCTTTAACTTATCCATTTTTTTTAGTCTATCTATATATGAAATTTTAACTGTTACCTTAGATTTCTTATCCTTCATCATACTACCTAAATTTTTTTATTTTTTAATTAGAATTTAATATTTTAATTAGAATTTAATGAGATTGCTTCGTCGCTAATGCTCCTCGCAATGACAAAATATAATAATTTTTTTTAATGATATTTAGATGTTTTTTTTAAATTTAGATATTTTTTATTAGAATCTTATTATTTCTATTACAATTACTATATTTTTTTGAATTTTAATAATGTTATTATATAAACCAAATCACATATTACTATATTTTTCTTAATGTTATGGCAATATTGTGACCACCAAATCACATATTACTATAGCTTTTTTAATGTTATCGCAACATTATGTCCACCAAATCCCATAGAGTTGGAAAGTGCAACTTTTACATCATGTTTCCTGGCAAAATGTGGAACATAATCTAAATCACATTCTGGGTCTGGATTATCAAGATTAATAGTAGGAGGAACTATTTTATTTTTTATTGCTAATGCACAAGCTGTTATTTCAACCGCTCCAGCTGCTCCAAGGCAATGACCTGTCATGGATTTAGTAGAGCTTACCATAACCTTTTTGCTGTTTTTCTTCAATGCTAATTTTATTGCTTTAGTTTCTGCTACATCATTCATTTTTGTTGATGTACCATGAGCATTTATATAATCAACTTCATTAATATTTATTCCAGCATCCAGTAGTGAAAATTCTATTGCCTTTGCAACACTTTTACCACTCATATCCATAGCTGTGACATGATATGCATCTCCAGTCATTCCATATCCAATTACTTCAGCATAGATATTTGCTTTCCTTTCAATAGCATGCTCGAGATCTTCCAGTATTAAAACACCTGCACCCTCCCCCATCACAAATCCATCTCTATCTATGTCAAAAGGTCTACATGCTTTTTTAGGTTCATCATTTCTTGTAGAGAGCGCACGCATATTACAGAAACCTGCAACTCCCATTGGAGTAATTGCAGCTTCTGAACCTCCTGCTAACATAATTTTTGCTTTTTTTCTTCTGATTATCTCAAATGCATCTCCTATGGAATTAGCTGAGGCAGAGCAGGCTGTTGTTGCTGTAATAATTGGTCCCCGAATTTTAAAATGCAATGATATTTGAGATGATGCCATATTAATAATTAGCATTGGAATAAAAAATGGACTTACTCTATCTGGACCCATTTCAATTAATCTTTTGTGTTGTTGCTCCCACGTTTCAGTTCCACCTATACCACTTGCTATTGACGCCCCAATATCAAAATTATCCTTATCTTTATCAATCACTAAATTTGCATCATCGCAAGCCATTTTTGCTGCTGAAACTGCAAACTGAGTGAATCTATCCATTCTACGAATCTGCTTTTTATTTAACCAGTTTTCTGGATTAAAATCATTTACTTCTGCAGCAATCTGAGTGGAAAAATTACTTGGATCAAAACGTGTTATTTTATCAACACCTGATTTCCCACTTATTAATGATTTCCAAAAACTATCTTTACCTATTCCTACTGAAGATATAATTCCAATTCCTGTTATTACAACCCTTCTCTTGTTATCTATTTCATAATCTATATTTTTCATATTGTTTTACCTCCTGGTTAATAGTAGTTTTTATAAGCTATCACATTTAAATATGGAATAGCTTACATTCCCATCCCCCCATCTACTAATAAAACATGACCAGTTATGTATCTGGCTAAATCTGATACTAAAAATAGAACAGAGTTAGCTACATCTTTTGTTTCCCCTAAATAACCGAGTGGTGTAGCCTTTAAGATTTTTTCTCTGACTGTTTCAGAAAGTCTATCAGTCAATTCAGTTTTTATATATCCTGGAGCAATAGCATTTACTCTTACACCCCTTGGAGCCAATTCCCTGGCAAGAGATTTAGTAAGTCCAATTAAACCTGCTTTTGCAGATGAATAATTTACCTGACCAGGATTTCCTCTAACTCCTGCAACAGAAGAGATATTTACTATAGCACCACTTCTTTTTCTAATCATTATTCTGCTAACATATTTACTGCATAAAAATGCTCCCTTAAGGCACACATTTAACACATCCTCCCAATCACTAATACTCATTCTTGCAATTAATGAATCCCTGGTAATTCCTGCATTATTTACCAAAATATCTATAGTTTCAAACTCCAAGACTATTTTGTTTATCATTTCTATAACTTGATCCTCAGCATGCACATCAGCTCTTATTGCTATTGCTTTACTGCCAAGAGAATTTAACTTATCAACCAACTCTTTAGCTTGTTCTTCACTTTTACTATAATTTACTACTACATTCGAACCAGCTTTTGCTAAGGTTAATGCAGTTTCCCTACCTATTCCTCTAGATGCTCCAGTAACTAAGGCTACCTTATTTGTTAAATCTATAAATTTTTCCATAATATTCTCCTAAATTTTTTAATAAAATAAAACATTATTTCAGTTCTTCTATGGTTCTTCCCAAAGTTTTTATATCCTCCACATTTAATGTTTTCACTTCAGGATTTATTCTATATATTAATCTTGAAAGTATATTTTTTGGTCCGACTTCTATAAAGCAAATAATACCGTCCTCTATCATTTTTTTAACACAATTTAACCATAAAACAGGAGAAGTTATCTGTTTTGTCAAAATTTCTTTTACTTTCTCTTTTTTTATATATTCAACATTAACAGCTGATAAAAAGGGAATTTCTAAAGCACCCATACTAATATTTCCTAACTCATCCTTCATTTTCTTTCCAACATCAGAAATTAGTGGTGTATGAGAAGCAACTGTCACAGAAAGTGGAATAACTTTTTTAGCACCCTCATTATAAAATAACTCTGTAACTTTTTCTAAATCATCCTTAGCTCCACTAATTACTACTTGCTTTGGTGAATTAAAATTTGCTGGATAAAATCTCCCACTAAATTTCTTACAAATCTTTTCAACTTCTTCAGGAGAAAGTCCGATAATAGCTGCCATTGCACCTGAAGATTTTTGATTTGCTTCCCACATAAATTGACCTCTTTTTTTAACTATTTTTATAGCATCAGAAAAAGAAAAGGCTCCAGCGATAGTTAATGCACCATATTCTCCCAAGCTATGACCACAAACAACATCTGGATGAATACCCTCATTCATTATCAATTGAGCAGTTATATAACTAATCAGTAATATGGTAGGCTGAGTGATATTTGTTTGAGAAAGAGTTTCTATTGGTCCATTAAAACATATATCTTTTATATCAAGACCCATTATCTCATTAGCAATATCAAAATATTTTCTAATTTCAGGAAAATTTTGATAAAAATCTTTTCCCATACCAACTTTTTGGGAACCCTGACCTGGAAAAATAAAAGCAATTTTTTCTTCCATGTTATTGTTTTTCTGTCAGAACGAATATAATTTCTGCAGTACATACTAATTTGTCATCAACATATGCTTTTCCTCTCCCCTTGCCAAAATTAGATTTTAAGGTCACTATCTCAACATCAAATCTTAATTCATCACCAGGTCTAACTATTTTCTTGAATCGAACCTTATCAACTCCACCAAATAAGGCAATCTTATTTTTATTTTCCGGGATAGACATAAGACCCACAGCTCCAGCTTGAGCCATAGATTCAATTATCAATACCCCTGGCATTATTGGATTTCCTGGGAAATGCCCTTTAAAATAATATTCATCTTTTCTTACTTTCTTTATAGCAACAACTCTTTTACCAGGTATGACTTCTATCACTTTATCAATCAAGAGAAATGGTTTTCTATGAGGTATTATATCTTCTATATCGGTTCTTTCTAAAATTTTTCTCTCCTCAGTAATTAAAATTTAAAATAATTATTAAAATCTATTCTACAATAAAAATTTTAAAGATTAAAAATTTTAACTTAAATCTCTGTTATTACTAGAACAAAATGTTAAAACCAATTAATAAATGAAATTTAAGAATTTAGACGCCATTGTCTTCTCTGTTGTTGCAACGAAAAAAGCTAATAAGGTTTTTAATGATTATTAATTTCTTTCTTGAAACTTTATAAAATATCCATTCGTCATAAAGTTTCAAATTAAATCATAATAAAATTAGGTTATTTAGATCAACCCTTTGGGGTTGAATTATTAAGCAAGGCTAAAGCCTTGCCCTACATTTGTATTACATCAAATTCTTTTTATTAGATTTTTTGAATTATTATTTTTAATAGTAATTATTTTTATTTTTTTCTTAATGTATAAGAACATGTGTTTATGAATAAATCTTTTAAATAGTTCATTTATTATGTGGTTAGAGAGAGCTCAATTTATTATGTATTTAGGAAGGAATGACGGAATTTAAATGAATAGAAGAGTAGTAATAACAGGAATGGGAGCTATAACTCCTTATGGAACAGATTTAGAAAAAATCTGGGAAAATCTAATTAATGGAAATTCAGCAATAGATTATATAACATCTTTTGACACCAGTAATCTTAAAGTCAAAATTGCTGGTGAGGTAAAAGATTTTGACCCAAATGACTTTATGAAAAAAAAAGATGTCAGAAGAACTGCCAGATTTGCTCAGATGGGTTTGGCAGCAGCAAAATTAGCCATCAAGGATGCCTATTTAGAGAAAAATCTAAGTGATAAAGATAGAGATAATGTTGGAGTAGTTGTTGGAAGTGCTGTTGGTGGAATCGATTCAACAGAAGATGCATTTAAAACGATGTATAAAAAGGGTTCTCATTGGATTAGTCCCTTCTTTTCTTCAAGTCATTTACTTAATATGGCATCATTTCATGTAGCAAGGAATTTTAAATTTAGAGGTCCAAATGTTACACCTGTAACTGCATGTTCTACAGGAACACAAGCTGTGGGAATGGCAGCTTTAATGATCGCTAATAGAGAAGCAGATGTAATAATTGCTGGGGGTGCAGAATCTGTGATAAATGAATTTGGAATTGCAGGATTTGCTGCATCTGGAGCTTTTTCATCCCGAAATGACGATCCAAGGGGAGCAAGCCGTCCTTTTGATAAAGATAGAGATGGTTTTGTTGTAAGTGAAGGTGCGGGTATATTGGTTCTCGAGAATTATGAAAGAGCTATTAATCGTGGTGCAAAAATATACAGTGAGATTATAGGATTTGGAAACAGTTCAGATGCACTTCATATCACTTCACCAGATCCTGAAGGCATAGGGGCAGCTAAAGCGGTTAAAATTGCTTTAAAAATGGCGAAAATCTTACCAGATGAGGTTGATTACATAAATGCTCATGGAACTGCAACTAGAAAAAATGATCCAATGGAAACAAATGCCATAAAACTGGTATTTAAAGATTACGCTTATAGGGTTGGAATAAGCTCAACTAAATCTATGCTTGGGCATTCATTTGCTGCAACAGGGGCACAGGAAATTATAATAAGTTCATTAGCTATAAGAGATAATATTATTCCACCTACAATAAACCTTAGTAATCCGGATCCAGAATGCGATTTAGACTATACACCCAATATTGCAAGAAAAAGAAATATAGATGTTGTAGTATCTAATTCATTTGGCTTTGGTGGACAAAATGCAGCTATCATATTGAAAAGATATGAAGAATAAAAAATATTAATTATCATTAAAGAATTTGAAAGATTTTGATATTCATAGTTTTAAAGCGATTTTAAAAACTAAATATTTGGGTAAAGAATTTATATATTTTAACAGTGTAGATTCTACAAATGATGAAGCTTTTAGAGTTGCTGAAGAAAAACCTTTAAATGGAACTGTTGTATTGGCAGAAGTTCAAACCTTGGGTAGAGGTAGAGGTGAAAAAACATGGTTATCACCATATGGTGGTCTTTGGTTTTCAATAATTTTAAAACCAAAAATTAGTCCATTAATAATATCTATAATAACTCTTTTAAGTGGTCTTGCTGTTGCTGAAACAATTAAAGAATCATTAAATTTGGATGCAAAGATGAAATGGCCAAATGATGTTTTAATTGATAACTTGAAGGTTGCTGGAATTCTATGTGAATCAGAAATATTTAAAAATAAAATAAAAAAATTAGTAATAGGAATTGGTGTAAATTTAAATCTTGATAAAGAAGACATTGAGGATTTAGATATCAGGGCAACATCCTGTAAAATAGAGTCGGGAAATGAGGTTAACAGAGAGAAATTCTTAGCACATTTTTTACAAAAATTTGAGAATTACTACAGTAAAATAATATTTCCCTCAGAACTGGAATCTATAGTAACTAAGATAAGAAAAATAATTATTCCAATTGGTTCTAATGTTGAGATAAAAACAGAAAGTGAGAAGTTATCTGGTTATGCCTTTGATTTAGCAAATAACGGTTCACTTTTGGTAAGAATAGATAATCAAATAAAAGCTTTTACATCATCTAATATAGAATATATAAGAATAAAAAAATAAAATGGTTAAGAATCAAGTAAGAATAACAGATACAACTTTAGGAGACGCTAATCAATCTCTTTGGAATGGTAGGTTAAGATTAGAAGATGTGCTTCCAATCTTAGCAAAAATGGATAGGGCTGGGTTTTATAGCATTGATTGTTGGGGTGGAGACATCTTTGAATCTTTACTTCAAAATTTAAAAGAAGATCCATGGGATAGATTAAAAATATTAAAAAGCCACTTTAAAGAGACTCCAATTAGCGCACTTATTCGAGGAAGAAGTCTTGTTGGTTATAAAAATTATGATGATGAATTAATCAAAAAATTTATAGAACTTTCAGCTAAAAATGGTGTGGCTATATTTAGAGTATATGATGCTTTGAATGATATCAGGAATTTAAAATTAATAGTTAAGGTTGCAAAAAGTTGTGGATGTCTAATTCAAGGAACATTGGTATATACTGAAAGCCCTGTTCATAAAATGATGGACTCTATAAAAATTTCAAAAGAGTTAGTAGAGATGGGTGCAGACTCAATATGTATAATGGACGAAAATTATTTCCTTACACCTGATAAAACCTACAAAATTATTTCTGCTTTAAAACAGGAGATTGTAGTACCCATTAATCTACACTGCCATTTCATTAATGGAATTGGATTATTAAATTATTTAAAAGCAATAGAGGCAAATGTTGATATAATTGATGCTGCATTTACACCAGTCTCTTTTGGAAATTCCCAGCCCTCTATTGAAAGTATATACTTTGCACTTAAAGACACGGATAGACAACCATCGCTAAATCTGGAATTAATTGAAGAGATATCAAAAGAGATAGAAGGAATCAGAAAATTAAGATACTTAAAAAGAGGAACTACATCAGTTATTCATAATAAAAGTGTGCAGTTAAACATCCCTGATCATATAATATCAGACCTTATATCTCAGCTTAAAGATAAAGGAGAGATGGAGAATCTATTTAATGTTCTCGAAGAAATTCAAAGTGTAAGAGAAGAGATTGGTTATCCCCCACTTATTACTCCAATAGGTGAAATAGTAGGAACTCAAGCTATAATAAATGTTATGCTTGATAAAAGATGGGGAATAATTCCTGATGAAATGAAAAAATATCTTATTGGAGATTATGGCAAAATTCCTGGTGAAGTCATACCGGATATTCTAATAAGACTTGAGAAAGAGAAAAAATCGCTTAAATTTGATCGTATTAAATCTGAACAAATAGATATCTTGAAAAGTTCTTATGAGAAGGGCAAGGAAGCTTTAGCAGGTTTAGCAAAGAATGAGGAAGATATTATAAATTACTGTTTGTTTCCATCACAGACTCTAAACCTGATTTCTCAAAGAGAGGAACAACCTCGGAAAATCCTTGAAAAAAAGAGAGTTGAGCGAATTCCTATAAGTATAGATTCCAATAAGGTTAAAGATTTGGTAAAAATAATTGAACAAGCTGATCTGGATGAAATAACTATTGAGGAAGATGGTAGGAGAATATCAATAAGAAAAACACCTAAAGGAAAAGTCTTACCTGAAACTTTAAAACCAAAAGAGAAAGTCAGAAAGATAAAAGAGGAAAAGGAAGAAGAAATTCATTTAATAAAATCCCCAGTTGTTGGTACCTTTTTCCAAGCATCTTCTCCAAATGAACCACCATTTGTAATTAAGGGACAAAGAATCGAGAAAGGGCAAACTTTGTGTATTATCGAGGCTATGAAAATGATGAATAAGATCGAATCGGATGTTGATGGAATAATTAAGGAAATTTTTATTGAAGATGGTCATTATGTTGAATATGACCAAGAACTTTTTAAAATCCAGAAGATATAAAAGTTAATAAAAATGTTTAAAAAGATATTGATTGCAAATAGAGGTGAAATAGCTCTTAGAATAATTAGAGCTTGTCATGAATTAAATATTGAAGCTATTGCTGTCTATTCAAGCGCAGATTCAGAGTCCATCCATGTTAGAGAAGCAGATAGAAGCATATGTATTGGACCTGCTCCAAGTAGTGAGAGTTATCTTAATATAAAAAACATAATAGGAGCAGCTAATATGGCCGACTGTGATGCCATACATCCTGGATATGGCTTCTTATCTGAAAATGCTGATTTTGCACAGGCATGTATTGAAAATGATTTAATCTTTATAGGTCCAAAGCCATCTATTCTAAGAAAAGCTGGGAACAAGGTTGAATTAAAAGAAATCATAAAAAAAGCAAGAATTCCTATAATCCGAGGGACAAAACGTCCTGTTAAAAATATAAGAGAAGCACTAAGAAAAGCCAGATGGATAAGGTATCCAATAATTATTAAAGCATCAGCTGGTGGTGGTGGAAAAGGAATGAGAATTGTTAAAAATAAAAGGGAACTGATTTCATCACTACAAATTGCAAAGACAGAAGCAAAATCTTACTTTAACAATGATGCTATTTTTTTAGAAAAATATGTAGAAAAACCAAGACATGTTGAAATTCAGCTTCTTGCTGATAAAAAGGGTCACATTATTTTTTTAGGTGAAAGAGATTGTACAATCCAGAGAAGACATCAAAAAATGATTGAGGAATCTCCATCACCAGCAATTGATAGAAGAAAAAGAAAACAGTTGATTGAATTAGCTATGAAGGTGGCTAAAGTAATAAAATATGAGAATTTAGGGACAGTTGAATTTTTAATGGGTAAAAAGGGAAATTTTTATTTTATGGAAATAAATCCGAGAATTCAAGTAGAACACGCAGTTACTGAGATGGTTACTGGAATTGATCTAATTAAACAGCAAATTCTAATATCAAGCGGAGAAGATATTTCCATCAAACAGGGAGATATAAAGTTCAATGGACATGCTATAGAATTTAGAATAAATTCAGAAGACCCAGACAATAATTTTATGCCAAGTCCTGGACTTATTTCTTTCTACCTTCCACCTGGTGGTCCTGGTATAAGAGTAGATAGCTGTTTATATTCAGGATATAAAGTTTTACCTCATTATGACAGTTTAGTTGCAAAACTAATTGTATGGGGAAAAGACAGAGAAGAAGCAATTAATCGTTCGAAAAGAGCTTTGAAAGAATTCATCATAGAAGGAATACCTACTACAATTCCATTTTATCAAAAAATTCTATCAAATCCTAATTTTTTAAGTGGTGAAATACATACTGATTTTGTTAATGAAATACTTAAAGAAAAATATAATTAGAATTTATTTCAACATAGGGATTTTTATGTCTTTTTCTTTAGATGTTTTTATTGCTAACTTATAACCTGCATCAGCGTGTCTTGCTACACCTATTCCTGGGTCATTAGTAAGTACTCTTTCAAGCCTTTTTTCAGCATCTTTAGTTCCATCTGCAACAATGACCTGACCTGCATGTATTGAGTATCCAATTCCCACTCCCCCACCATGATGAACAGCAACCCATGATGCTCCACTAACTGCATTAAGAAGTGCATTTAGTATTGGCCAATCTGCAATCGCATCACTTCCATCTTTCATCCCTTCTGTCTCTCTGTTTGGTGACGCAACTGAACCTGAATCCAAGTGATCTCTTCCAATAACAATTGGAGCTTTAATTTCACCACTTGCCACCAAGTCATTAAAGATTTTCCCCATCTTTGCTCTCTCTCCATATCCAAGCCAGCAGATTCTTGATGGAAGACCCTGGAATTTAACATGTTTTTGAGCAATCTTTATCCATCTAACTAAAGCTTCATCCTCAGGGAATGTCTCTAAAATAGCCTTATCTGTTCTATAGATATCCTCTGGATCACCTGATAATGCTACCCATCTGAATGGTCCCTTCCCTTCACAAAATAGAGGTCTAATATATGCATTTACAAAACCTGGAAAATTAAAAGCATCCTCTAATCCAGCCAATTTTGCTTGTCCCCTTATGTTATTTCCATAGTCAAAAACAATTGCACCCTGTTTTTGCATTTCAAGCATAGCTTTAACATGTCTTGAAACAGACTCATAAGCCATCTTTTTATATTCTTCAGGCTTATTTTCCCTGAGCTTTAATGCTTCTTTAAAACCTATACCTGCTGGGATATATCCATTTAACATATCATGAGCTGATGTTTGGTCAGTAACTACATCCGGTATTATTCCTCTTTTAACCAATTCTGGGTAAGTATCTGCTGCATTTGCTACAAGTCCAATCGAGCGTGGGGTTTTCTTTTTAAC
>JAUWOM010000116.1 GCA_030612085.1 Actinomycetes bacterium | reverse complement strand
GGAAGCATAGATATAATTCCCTATTTAAAATATTTAGAAGATAAAAAGATATTAAGACATGTAGGAGGAAAATGGTATTGGACAAGTGAGTCATATCCTGCTGAGGATATAAGTTTGCGCAGCACTTCATCAGATTCTTTTATCATTCAGGATAGAACAAATAATTATGAGGTGATAGGTTACATTGATGCAGATACGGCACTTGAACTTATCCATACAGGTGCAATATATTTACATCAAACTCAACAATATGAGGTTGAAAATTTAGATACTGATAAAAAAATAGCAATGGTTGCTCCAGCAAATGTTAATTATTATACTGATGCAGTTACAAAAATAAAATTAAATGTACTTTCAATAGATGAAAAAGAGGACTTAGGCAAATATCAAAAAGAGTACGGGGATGTAAAGGTAACTTCTACAGTTACTGCATTTAATAAGTTCAAATTCTACACAAATGAAATCGTGGGTGGTAATAAGCTAAAACTTCCTTCACAATTAGTTCATACAAATTCAGCCTGGATCGGGATAAAACCTTCTCTTTTAGAAAGAGCAGTAATTGCAGGAGTAAAGACTAAAGATGTACTAAAAGCATCAGCAATTTTGTTGGAAAATGTAATACCTCTTTACATATTATGTGATAGAAAAGATGTTAGAACACATTGGGAATTAAAAGATGAAATAAATGAACTTCCAACTATATATTTCTATGATTATGTTCCTGGAGGAATGGGACTTTCTGAAAAACTTTATGATATCTTACCAGAAATTTTTAATGCAGCATTAAAACTTATAAAAGATTGTGATTGTGCAAATGGATGTCCATCCTGTATAGGTCCTATTTATGGAAGAATGGGAAATCTCATAAAACAAGGTACAGAATTTATATTAGCTGAACTGGTAAAATAAAAATGAATAAAGATTTAAGGGATTACCTAAGAAAATATAGTATAAATAATCATGATGATTATTATGTTAATGAACCGAAATCAATTGATGAAATAGTTGATGGCTCCTATCAAAAAACAGATTTTGGCAAAATCTTCGTTGCCAAAAAAGAGTATCTTCCTGACTACTATCATGGAGAAATGCCTCTTGAGAGTTTTTTAAAACAATCACCAAAAACTTTGGCATTAATTTCAAAAAATGATGAAATTAAAGACCTGGATTTAAAAAAAGCTGTTTTTATTGATACTGAAACTACTGGGCTTTCAGGTGGTACAGGAACAGCGGTCTTTTTAGTAGGTATACTATTTTTTGAAAATAATGAATTCAGAATAAGACAATATTTAATGCAGGATTTTAATGAAGAACTGGCGATGCTGAGTGCATTAAAACAAATATTTAAAAATTTTGAATTTATTATCTCTTACAACGGTAAGGCATTTGATATTCCCCTATTATCAACAAGATATCTAATCAATAAAATGTCTGATAACCATTTAAACCTTCCCCATATTGATTTACTTTTTCCATCCAGGTTTTTGTATAGAAAGGATTTGCCAAATTGTAGATTAAAAACAATCGAGAATAAAGTTTTAGGGATCTGGGAAGATAGAATTGGTGACATTGATAGTTCGCTAATTCCGTATATATATTTTGATTTTTTAAATACCAAAGATGCGAGAATTTTAAAGTCAGTTTTTAAGCACAATATTATAGACCTTATTTCATTAGTAACTCTAACAGCAAAATTAGCTTCCTATATTGAAAATTATAATGAAATAAATCTAAGTTATAACCAAATAAGATCACTTACAAAAATATTTTTTTTGAAGAAGAATTTTAATGATGCAGAAAAACTCATATTGAGGGCTATTCAAAATGCTGATAATAAAGAAGATTTGGAAGAATGCAAAATGTGGTATGGCTTTATTTTAAAAAAGATGAGAAAATTTGATGACTCATCTAAAATCTTTGAGGAACTTGTTTTAGATGACACAAAAGAGATTGAAATTTATAGACAGGTTGCTATTTACCAGGAACATCAAAATAAAAATTATCAAAAAGCGATTAACTTCTGTAATAAAGCACTAAAAATTATGAAGGATGAATATAATATACGAAGAAGAGATTATTATATTAATGACATAAACTATCGACTTGCAAGACTTTATAGAAAAAGTTCAAGAATTAATAATAAAATTAAAGAAAAAAGGAGATATCATGAGTAAGATTGATGCAAAAATTAGTTCGAGTTTGTTTCCAATAGGTGTTTTTTTAATATCCTGTGGAGAGATTGGTAAGAATGCAAATATAGTGACGATGGGATGGGTAATCTCAATCTCGAGTAATCCTCCACTCTTAGGAATCTCCTTACGAAAGAAAAGACACTCATATGAATTAATTAAAAGATCTAATGATTTTGTAGTTAATATACCAACAAGAGAAATTTTAAAAGAAACAGATTACTGTGGAAATGTATCAGGGAGAGATGTTAATAAATTTAAAAAAACAGGATTAACTCCTCTACCCGGAAAAATAGTTAAGTCCCCTCTTATAAAAGAATGCCCTATAAATTTAGAATGTAAGGTAATAAAAGATATAGAGTTAGGGGATCATAATTTTATTGTAGGTGAAGTCGTTAGTAAAAGTTTTGAT
>JAUWOM010000043.1 GCA_030612085.1 Actinomycetes bacterium | reverse complement strand
ATGGCATATCCTTTTTACATTCGTTTTATTTCATGCATTTTAATATTAGCACCTATGGGTTTTTTAATGGGGGCTCCTTTTCCAATGGGTATAAGATTAACAAGTAAGGTTTCCTCTGATTTGATACCGTGGGCTTGGTCTGTAAATGGATTTTCTTCTGTGGTAAGCTCGATTCTTGCAACAATCTTTGCAATTTCCTGGGGATTTAATACTGTTTTAATTATGGCTTTTTTTGCTTACTTACTAGCATTTATAACTTTAATATCATTAAAAGTTAAACAATAAATTATTTTTATTCACTATTAAAAAATGATAGTATACAAATATTAGAAATTTCAAAATTTTGTCAAAACATAAATATTATTAAATAAATAATACATAAAATCATTAGTTAAACAGGCGGTAATATGAATACTGAGGAACTAATGCAAATTGCTTTAGACATGTCTGGTTTTAAAGAAAAACCAGCTGATTCTCAAATATTTGTGAGAGGAGATGATATAAAAAGAATTCTTTTTGGAGTAGATGTTAATGCTGCTGGATTAATGCTTGCAAAGCAACTTAATTTTGATGCTATTGTGGCTCATCACCCACCAGGCAGCGAAGCTCAAATTTATGGTATGCCAAAAGTTATGCTTCGTCATATAGATCAGATGAAGAGTGTTGGAATTTCAGAAAAGAATGCAAAAAAGGCTTTAGAGGTCATAAGGGGAAAGATCTCAAGACAAAGAAATGTTATAAACTATGATAGGGTTACAAGTGTGGCAAAATTATTAGAGATACCCTTCTTAAACATCCACACACCGGTTGATGCTATTACAAAAAAATATTTTGACGATTACATTGACTCATTTCTTTCATCAAATAAGAGTGCCAAGGTCTCTGATTTAATAAAATCTCTCAATGAAATAGATGAAATTTCAAAAGGTCTAACAAAGCCAGCACTTAGAATAGGAGATGAAGAAAGTCCTGTTGGTAAATTCTTTGTTGCAATATCTGCGGGAACAAGTGGTGGTGCAGCAATTGCTAAGGCATACTTTAAGGCAGGAATTAACACACTACTTTATATGCATCTTGGTGAGGGAGATTATAAAAAGCTTAAAAAAGAAAAAATTAAGGGAAATCTAATTGTAACAGGTCATATGCCCAGTGATTCAATTGGAATAAATATCTATTTAAATGAGCTTGAAAAAAGAGGTATTTTTGTGCAGAGATTTAGCGGTGTCATTGCATAATAATGATTTAGAACTAACTCATTTTAATAGTAATGAGATTGGTTTAATAGCAATTTATTTATAATCTGCAACAAATAAGTAGGACATATATTAATAAATTTATAGAAATCTCGCTACGATGATAACAAGGTGTGCTTTAAATGAATAATTATATAGTTAGCATTGGTGATGTCGCTTTGGATATATTTTCCAAAATAAAGGGTGGTTTATGTTACGCCACAGATACTTCTGCTATAACTTCAATTCATCCTGGTGGTTCTGCTGCAAACTTTGCTACATGGATTTCAAGGATCGGAGCTAAATCTGCTTTCATAGGAAGAGTTGGAAACGATTTTATTGGCGATTATCTGATGAAGGATTTAAAAGATGAAGGTGTTCTCTTAAATGTCTCTAAGGGAAGTGGTTATACTGCTATAATAATTGCCTTAATAGATAAATCTGGTGAAAGAACAATGATCACTCACAGAGGAGAGTCTGTTAATCTTTCTTTAGAGGATGTAGATTTCAATTTAATCTCCAAGGCAAATCTTGTTTTTATACCAGCATATTCACTTTTTACTGGAAAAATCTCTAAAACTGTTCTTGAACTATTAAGCTTTGTGAAGGGAAGGTCGAAAATAATTTCTAAAATTGATTTGCATAACTTCAAAGATGATTTACCTAACTTTAAAAAATCCAATTTTTATAAAGAAGGTTCCCATAGAGAAATTTTAGATAATCATAAAGAATATAAAAATAAGAGTCCTCTAATTGCAATAGACCTTTCTTCTTATGGTGGAATTAAAAAATATGGTCCTAAAAAATTTGAAAATCTATTAAATAGTATAAGACCTGATATTTTATTTTGCAACAAAGATGAATTGATGACATTATATCCTAAAGTAAATTTTAATGAAGCTATTACTGAGTCAAAGAATTTATCCCTTATTATTATAGTTAAGTTGGGTAAAGAGGGTTGCATTGTAAATTATCTTGATGAAAATGCTAAAGAAAATGTGTTCAGAGTAAAGGCTGAAAAGGTAAAAGTCGTTGATACTACTGGAGCTGGAGATGCTTTTGATGCATCTTTTTGTTATAAATATTTAAAATGTGGTGATGTTAAAAAATCAGCGATGTTTGCTAATTCACTCGCTTCATTAGTTATAGCAGAATATGGAGCCAGACCAAAAATAGGGGTTAAAAAGAACAGATATACTATTTCATAAAGTATATTAATTAACTCTAAAAATAAAAAAAATAATTTAATTTATTTCAATTTAAAGGATGGTGAAATTATGGAGGAGCAACTTAAAAGATTATATCGTTCAAGGAAAGATAAAATTATAGATGGTGTATGTGGTGGATTGGGAGAGTATTTCGGTATTGAACCTTTGCTGTTTAGAATAGTTTTTGTTGTGTTAGCATTTTCGGGTGGAATAGGTGTTTTGCTTTACTTTATTTTAATGATAATTGTCCCCAAAGAGCCTGGTGAAGTAGAGGTTATTGAAGGAAAGGATAAAGTCAAGGGATTTGCTGGGGACGTTTCAAGAGGAGTACAATCTGTCGCTGAAGAGGTAACCAAAGAAGCTAAGTCTTTTGCAGCTAATATTAAAAAAAGTGACTGGTTTTCAGAGAGACAAAACATACTGGGTATAATTATCATAGTCGTTGGTTTCTATCTCCTTATCAATCAGTTTGTTAATCTTAGATTCGCATGGAGGTTCTTCTGGCCAATAGTCATAATGTTGATTGGTATCTACATAATCTTTCGTAAATTATAGGAGTTAATAATGAGTGAAAAAAATGAAAATAATAAGAAGTTTGAAAAGGAAGAATTCGAGTCTGTCCCAAAAGAAGAAGTGAGAGAGGTCAAGGTGGTTCACCCCTATCAAAAAATAACTAGAAGAGGTGGTTTCAACTTTAGTAACCTTTTTCTTGGGATGCTCATAATCTTTATGGGAATCATTTTCCTTGGGAGAACTACTGGCTGGTTTTATATCAATATTGATCTCTGGAAACTTTGGCCAATTCTCATCATCCTTTTCGGTCTATCAATCCTTTCGCGTGGTGGATGGGTCTCTTCTATTATAACTGTGATTGTTATACTTTTAATAATCGCCTTAGTGTGGATCCTGGTATTTATGAACTTAAATTTAGGTTGGAAAGGAGTTGTGCATGAAATTGGAGATATCTCAATTGAAAGGAAACATGGTGTTAATTCTGCTCTTATTAGTATAAAAACAGGTGCTGGTAAATTAACTGTAGATGGTGGTGGAGAGAAACTCGTTTCTGGTACTTTTGAATCAGACTATCTGAAGTTGAATATAGATCAAAAAGTTCGAGATGGTTTGCAGGAAGTAACTATCTTAAATCGACCAAGCTTTGTTGGATTTGGTAGTCATATAAATGATTTGAGACTTTCAATTAATCCTGATATTCCTATCGAACTTGAATTAGATACTGGTGCCATTGATATGGATCTGGATTTAAATGAGATTAACCTGAAATCTTTAGATATTAATACTGGTGCTTCAAGTCTTAACCTCATTATAGGAGATAAAGTTAATAATTGTAATATAGAAATAGATTCTGGTGCCAGCTTAATTAATATTACTCTTCCGCAAACAGTCGGTGTTAGATTAACAATCAATTCCGCCTTAACTTCAAAAAATCTCAATAATTTTAAGAAGATAGATTCGGATACTTATGAGTCTAACAACTACCACGATGTTGATAAGATAGTTAATATAGATATTGATATTGGAGTATCAAGCTTGACTATTGACTGGTATTAAATATTAGAAATCTTGATCTCGTTTAATACAAGCTTTATCATTTCCGGAATTTTTTCTTTTAATTCCTTTGATAATTGCATTCCCATTTCTATGGTTTTTGGCTGTATAGCGAAAATGATGGTATTTAATTTCTTTCCTAAGATTTTTGCCATTTCTACTACTTCTACTATCCCTATCTGGTGAAATGATAAAATATATTTCTGTGAAGCCTCTTTAATTTGCTCGGGCTTAATTTTAAATATTGTACCTGGTTTTGCATTAGCATTTACAACATCTACTACAATTAGTTTTTCCAAATCTTCGATATATCCTAATAAGTTTGGACCCAGAACTCCACCGTCCAATACATCAACACTCTGGGGAAGTTCTAACTTTTCAAGCTCCTTAACGAAATGTATGCCAAAACCTTCATCTCCTAAAAGAAGATTTCCAACTCCCATTATCAATATTTTCTTAGATCTTTTTTCCCTAATCTTTACCATATAAAAACCTGAATAAAAATATATTTTTATTTTTATTGCTCACCTGTTAGGGGGACAAAAGCAACTCCAATTATATTATTAAATTCTAATTTACCATTTACTTTCTTAATCTGCCATAGAACTTGATATGCCCCTGGAGGTCCAACTGGTATTATCATTACTCCACCCTCTTTTAGTTGTTCAATCAGTGGATGGGGTACATGATCTGGTGCACATGTAACAATTATGCCATCAAATGGAGAATTCTCTTCCCATCCAAAATATCCATCTGCACAAAGCACCTGAACATTATTATAACCTAACTCATACAATCTATTTCTTGCACTACTGCAGAGCTCCTCAATTATCTCAACTGTATATACTTCATCAACAAGATCTGCTAATATTGCTGCTTGATATCCAGAGCCAGTTCCTATCTCAAGCACCTTCTCACCACCTTTTAGTTCCAAAAGTTGAGTCATTAATGCTACAATGTATGGTTGTGATATGGTTTGTCCATAGCTTATTGGAAGTGGGTGGTCTTCATATGCTTTTTCAAGATATCCCTCTAATACAAATTTGTGTCTGAGAACCTTTCCCATCACCTCTAAAACTCTTTCATCAACAATATCTCTCCCTTTAAGATGATGGGTAACCATATACTCTCTCTTTTTTGCCATTTCTTTTTCAAAATCGTCTTTTTCTATATCTTCTGTTTCTTCTTCTTTGATAACTTTTCCATTAACTACTTCTTCTTTGGTCTTCGTTTCCTCTATGGTTTCTTCTTTTTCCTTGCTCTCTTTAACTGAGACCTTTTTTAAATAGGTACAACTGTTAAAAGAACATGTGGTAAGAATTACTATAATAAGGTTTATAATGATAGCTTTTTTTAATAACTTCATTTTTATGTTGAGATTATTAGATATTTTAAATAGCTTAATTTATACTTGTTTGTATGTATTGTTCACATGTTGGGTTGATACTATTAGTATAAGAATCAGTACCATTTTATTTTGTTAAATATCTAATTACTAAAAATATTGCTGTTAATATTATGCTCGCAATAATACTAACTATTATTGAGGTTGTTAATGGAAAATAGATTGTAAAATTTTTTCTCTTTATATGAATATCTCCAGGAAGTTTACCTAAATAAGGTATTTTTGGCATGAAACTTATAATTAAACCTGCAACAATTATGATAATTCCTATTGTAATTAATAATTTTCCTATGCCACTAATTTCAGACATTTTTATCTAATATTTTAAATCACCTTAAATTTGTATTATTGTAATATTAGTATATATCATCCCTCTTATATTTGTGGTATGAATCTTCTGCTAATAGAAGCTCCAATAAATGAAATGATTAATCCTAATATTAAAACTATTAATACTGTTAGTATTGACTTCCAGGCTTTCATTTTACAGGAAATGGCAATACCTATAATTAAAAGAATTAAACCCCAAAGAATAAATATATCTACTCTTGAAAGTATTAAATATAAGAGATTTGAAGCATTAACAAAAGTATCGCCAGTTGCCACAAGACCACTTAAACCCTGGTGAATTATCAATTTTCCTGTATATAAAGTATAGAACATATTTACAAGGTTGGAAATAAGTACAGGTACTGATGATATTATTACTAAAGTAAGAGTTTTGTTATAATTAGTTTCTCCCCCAAATACTAAAATAAGTCCCCAGTATATAAGTGCTATAAAAAGCCACCCTATAATAGATCCAACAATAGGACTTACAATCATCATTATATTTGTAAAAGCCCCCATTCCAGAAAACTGCTTTAACTGTTCCTCTGAAATCTCCATTTCTGGGAAATTTTCTCTCATTGTTTGAATTTGTGATTCTAATAAATATTCTTGCATCTTGGGTCCAATTACATAAGAAGATACTACAGCAACTACTAAAATGAGTAGCGCGGTAAACCAATAAATTTTAAATCCCCATTTTTTCTCTATAATCCTAAATGCGTTCAATGGTTTAAAAATTGAATAAATAAAAACTTTAAACGCTTCCAACTTTTCCTTCCTTCTTTTAATTAAGATTACTTTTAAAACTCCCCCTCTCCCACAAGGGGAGAGGATATAGATGTAGGGCAACCCTTTAGGGTTTGCTTTTAAAGCAAGGCTAAAGCCTTGCCCTACGTTTTAGTCTAGAGAATATGCTCAAAGCTTCCAATATTTCTAAATTATAATTAAATATTTTTTTAAAAATTCTTTATATTGAGCTTTTCTGATTTTTTATTGTTTTTTAAACATTATGAAGGATTTTGATGACCTATTCAAATTTTCAAAGAACAATTTTACAGATAATATAACACAGTCCCATATTATTTAAATCTTAAAGTGTCTGATTACCTATATGTTTAACTATTATTAAAGTTATGAATATAAAATATGTTTATCAAATTAATTATTCATGGCGTAGTGCATCAATAGGATCAAGTCTTGCTGCTCTTCTTGCAGGATATACCCCTGCAATAATTCCAATTACAACGGCAAACAAGATAGTTCCAAAAAATAGCCATAATGGAACTTCAAATAGATTCATTCCAGCAAAAGGTGAATATCCTTCTGATGAAGCAATATTTATGAAATATGATGCCACTGCATTGAGTACTTTACCTAAAATAAATCCAGTAATTACACCTAAAACTCCTCCAATAAAGCCAATAGAACCTGCTTCATAAAGGAAAATTTTACTAATATCTTTATTGGAAGCTCCAACAGCTTTCATTATCCCTATTTCTCTAAATCTTTCATAAATGGACATAACAAGTGTATTAACTATTCCAATTGCAGCCACAAAAAGTGCAATCGCTCCTAAGACACCTAATACAGCTCTTAATATTAAAAATATTGTAGATATAACTCCTAACATTTGTTTTGCAGACATGGCAGTAAATCCCATCTCATTTAGCTTTTCAGTAATCATGTCAACCTTTTCCACAGATTCTGCAAATACCATCAATTGTGTATACTCCCCTTCTTTTTTAGCAAATAATGCCCCGCCTGTCATCTTTTCCAGTCTCTTTGCAAGTTCAAATGGTATATATATACGCAAATCATCATCAGGACCTAATTCCTTTAGAATTCCAACTATCTTTACTGGAAATTTAGTAACTGAAGTTACACCACCCTCACTATATTTTTCAGCTATTAGTTTTCCTTTTTCCCCTAAGAGTTCTATCTCAGAAACACTTTTTCCAGTATTAACATTATAAAAAGTTTTATCTACCTTGTTTCCTACATTTATCGCTCTTAGATCTTTTTCCTTTAGCATCTCCCCTGACTCCATATCATACCAATCTTGTTTCATCATGTCGTCATTTACGCTCATAAGGCTTGCTTGTGAAATATAATTACCAATCTGTAATTTCGCGTTTGTTAATAATAATACAGGACTTACACCTTCAACACCTTCGATTTTTTTAATCTTCTTGATAGCTTTATCATCCAAAACCATTTCTTCTTCATGTTTACCCTCTGTAGTTGGACTCATTGCAAACGCTCTACCCATACTTTCTGGAAATACAACTATTGTTTTTACCATTCCCATTTCTTCAAATTGACCTGTTATGCTTTTTTGAAAACCTGTTCCAATACCAACCAAAGTTACAATTGCTGCAGTTCCTACAATTACACCTATAACTGTTAGAGCAGTTCTAAGCTTCATTCTCTTTAAATTTTTTATAACTATTCTAATTAAGTCTGAAAATTTCATATCTAGTCTTTAATTTTTAAAATTTAATATCTCATCAGTAATTTATAAAATCTAATATTTAAATTAGTGTCTACTTATACTTTTACTTCCTTTATATTCTCAGTTTTTTACTAACACTTATGTTACTGTTATACTTTTACTTCCTCAATTTTCTCTATTTTTCCATCACTTAGATAAACTCTTCTGTCTGAATAATATGATATATAAATATCATGAGTTACAACTATTAAGGTTCCTCCTATCTCCTCATTGATAGTTTTTAATACATCCATTATCCCTTTACCAGTCTTTGAATCTAAGTTTCCAGTTGGTTCATCTGCAAGAATTATCTCAGGTTCATTTATAATTGCTCTCGCTATAGATACTCTTTGTTGCTCTCCGCCTGATAGCTCTGTTGGATTGTGTTTTAATCTATCTCCCAGGCCTAATTTTTCAAGAATTTCTTCAGACCTTTTCAACCTTTTTTCCCTTGAAATGCCACTAAATATCATTGGGTATTCAACATTCTCAATAGCTGTTAAT
>JAUWOM010000105.1 GCA_030612085.1 Actinomycetes bacterium | reverse complement strand
TATTTTTCCAACAGCTAAAACTTCTCCACCCTTTTCTTTTAAATAATCAAGTAAAGTCTTTTCTGTTGGTTCTAACGAGAAATCTTTTCTTCTTTTAGTTCTAATAAATTTTTTATTTTTATCAGTAAAAGGTCTTGCTATCACTCTACTTACAGCATGTTCTCCAGTTAGGATTTCTCTTGCCTTTTTACAAATTTCATAAAGTTCTTGAAGAGGAATAATTTTTTCATGAGCAGCAATTTGAAAAACTGAATCAGCTGATGTATAAACTATAGGTTTTTTTGTTTTAATATGTTCATCACCTAAAATCTTTATTATTTCTGTTCCAGATGCAGCATAATTCCCCAATGTTTCTGTTCCAATAGCTTTATGAAATTTATCCAATATTTCCTCGGGGAAACCGTTTGGATAGGTTGGAAAAGGTTTAAGAAGATGTAGTCCCATGAGTTCCCAATGTCCTATTGTACTCCCCTTTCCTGCTGATACTTCAGACATTTTTCCATAGTTTGCTATTGGTGATATTTGTGGTTCAATCCCCAATATAGAAATTATGTTACCTAACCCCATTTTTTCTAAATTTGGTAGATTTAAACCACCCAATACTTTCGCCATATTACTTAATGTATTTGAACCCTCATCGTTATATTTATGTGCGTCTGGTAATTCACCAACTCCTACACTATCCAGAATAATCAAAATTATTCTCTTTTTTTTTCTCAACAACTTCTCCTTAAAAAATTAATAAATTCAATTATTATTTAAAATTTAAATTTTATAATAATTATCTTTCTAAGTGAGCGCGGGGGTGTAATTCATAGTAAATCTTCTTAAGATAGGATTGACTTAGATGTGTATATATTTGAGTAGTCGAAATATCAGAATGACCTAGCATTTCCTGAACTGCTCTAATTCCAGCTCCATTTTCAATTAGATGTGTGGCAAAACTATGTCTAAGAACATGAGGTGCTACTTTTTTTTCAAGTCCAACCTGCTTAGCTCTTTTTCTTAATATCTTCCAAAAACCCTGTCTTGTAAGTCTTTTTCCCCGAAAATTTAAAAAAAGAGCATATTCCCTGAAAGCAGGTTTTAGTTTTAATCTACCGTGTTTTAAATATTCTTTAACAGATGAAATTGAATTTTCTCCAATAGGAACAATTCTCTCCTTGCTTCCCTTTCCAATGCATCTTAGAAATCCATCTTCCAAGTCAACATCACCAACATTCAGAGAAATAAGTTCAGAAACCCTAACACCACTAGCATACATCAGTTCTAACATAGCCTTATTTCTAAAATCTAATGGTGTTATTAAATCTTTGAAATCAAGTAAAAGATTTACTTCAGCAATACTTAAAATTTTTGGAAGATTTTTTTTAGTAGAGGGAATTTTTATATGAGAAGCTGGATTGTGAGTACAATGTCCCTCTCTAAGTAAAAGTTTAGAAAAAGACCTGATCGATGTGACCATTCTTGCTACTGTAGTAGAAGAATATCTCTTTTTTCTGAGTGAATTCAAATAATTTGATATTACTTCCCTTTTTATATTATCAAGAGATTTTATTTCACTATCTTGTAGGTAATTTAAATATTTTATAATATCTCTTCTATATGAATCTATTGTATTTTGCGATAATCCTTTTTCTACCGTAATATAATTAATAAAATCTCTTAAGGCCTTTTCAAATAATTTTTCTTTTTCCATTTTTTTAAAATCTCTAAAACTTAAAAATAAACTATTTATTTAACAAAACTGAAATAAATACTATGTAGTTTTAAGTAGAGAGTGCAAAATAAGGTAATCCAAATAATAAAGCTTAATTCAATTTTAGACTATAAAAAATTTAACTTACTGAATACTTATAGAATATAAGAAGCTACTATAATTCCAATAATGGTCTTTGCATCCATTATTTCACTATTAAGGATTTTATCTTTAACTTCATTTAATGGAATTATTACTCTATTAATAAATTCATCTTTCTCAGATTTTTTTACTTTTGCTTGAGATTTTCTTACATTTTTAATATTATTCTGAACATCTTTAAAATTCTCTCTTTTATTATCTGCTTTAGATAAATCTTCAAGCTCTTTAGCTAAATAGATATGTATTATCTCATTACAATATCCGGGAGATGGATAAATTGAAATTAGTTTCTTCCATTTATTCGCCCTAACTTGAATTTCCTCTTCAAGCTCCCTTTTTGCACATATAATAGGCTCCTCATCCATTTCAAGTGTTCCAGCCGGTAGTTCTAAAGTATGTTTTCCAACTGCAAATCTGTATTGTCTCACCATAACCACCTCATTATGTGAAGTCATTGGAACTATAGCTACTGCTCCTGGATGAGAAACAACTTCTCTTTCTGTAACATTTTTGTCAGGAAGTTTTACCTCACTTACGGTTAATTTAAGAAGTTTTCCTCTAAAAACTTCTTTAGATTTTATTAATCTTTCTTCAAAATTAAATTCTTTATCTTCCATTTTTTTATTTTATTTTTTTCTTTTATATTCTAATGCAGCTTTTATAAATTCTCTAAAAAGTGGGTGTGCTCTATTAGGTCTTGACTTAAATTCGGGATGAAATTGCCCCGCTACAAACCATGGATGATCTTCTAACTCAATTATTTCTACTAACTTCCCATCTGGTGATTTTCCACTAATTTTTAAACCTTTGTTGGTTAAATCATCTAAATAATCATTATTAAATTCATACCTATGTCTATGTCTTTCATATATTAATTCCTTATTATAAGCACTAAATGCTTTAGTTTTAGGCAATAATTTGCATGGATATGCTCCCAGTCTCATGGTTCCACCTTTTTCTTCAATTTTCTTTTGTTCTGGGAGTAAATCGATAACTGGATGTAGGGTTTCAGGATTAAATTCTGAACTATTTGCATTAATAAAACCGGCAACATTTCTTGCGAATTCTATGACAGCACATTGCATCCCTAAACAGATTCCTAAAAATGGAACTTTATTAATCCTTGTATAATTTATGGCGTTTATTTTTCCTTCAATTCCTCTTATGCCAAATCCTCCAGGAACTAATATTCCATGATATTTATTTAAAACTTCATCTGCATCTTTATCTAAAAGATGTTCAGCATTTATCAAGGCTATCTCAACTTTACAACTGTTAGCAAAACCAGCATGTTTTAAAGACTCATTTACACTTAAATATGCATCTTTTAATCTTGTATATTTTCCAACTAAACCTATTTTTATAATTTCTTTAGATTTAGCTGCTTTATCCAAAATTTTTTTCCAGTCTTTCATATCTGATTCTTTGGGTTTTAAGTTGAGCTTTTTTATAACAATTTCATCCAGACCCTCTTTTTGCAGATAGAGTGGAATTTTATATATCTCTTCTACATCTATATTATTGATAATTGCTTCTGGCTCTATATCACAAAATAAACTTAATTTATTTATAGCACTC
>JAUWOM010000054.1 GCA_030612085.1 Actinomycetes bacterium | reverse complement strand
ATGATGAAACAATAGGAATTGATTTTGATGTTGAAAAAGCAAAAAAAATTCTTGTTGAAGCTCTTCAACCAACTGATGAAAGCTCAAATAATAAAGGGAATAGACCTTTAAAATTTGTTTATGAGGAGTCAGAGGAGAATGAGATATTAGTTAAATCTATAAAGAGTATGTTGTCTAAAAATTTAAATTTAGAAGTTGATTTAATTGAAATGGATTCTGAAACATATTTTGATACAATCCATAACATATATGGAAGTACTATAGTTATTGATATGTATCTAATGGAAAAGATACCTGATTATCCTCATGTAAGTAATTGGTTATTTACAGAATTGCATAGTAAATCACCTAACAATTATACTGGGTGGAAAAATGATGAATTTGATGAATTGGTAACAAATGCTACAATATTTGATGATTTGGACAAACAGGTTGAATTATATAAAAAGGCTTCAAAAATTGCTTTTGGTGACAAAAGTGATGAAGATAAGTATCCAGGTGAGTTCCCGATAATTCCATTGTATTATGGCTCAAGAAATATTTTAATTAGACCAAGGGTGAAAGGTTATCAATCCAATCCTTTTACAGGTCCATATTTTTACACAGTCTGGATTAAAAAATAAATCAAATTACATCGAAAAATATTACAATAGTATTTATATAGATATCAGAAAAAATTGTATTTTGATATAATTAATTTGTGTCGGAGTGGCGGAATTGGTAGACGCGCAAGGTTGAGGGCCTTGTGAGTGAGTAGCTCGTGGGGGTTCAAGTCCCCCCTCCGACACCACTTTTTTAAGTGGATTTTTTTTATTTTTTATTGAATACAGAAAGGATAACTTAGAATAAATATGTATGAAGATTATAAAAATGAGGTTGTTTTCTGGGCTCAAAAAGCTGAGAAATTAGGTTTGGTTGTACCAACAACTGGTAATTTTAGTTTAAGGGATAAAGAAACTGGATATATTTTTGTTACTCCTCATGGAGTATTCAGGGAATTTTTAAATCCAGATGACATTGTAGTTTTAGATATAAATGGAAATAAAGTGGAAGGCAAAAATAAACCATCATATGAGACTCCCATTCATTTAAAGATTTATAAAAATAGGCGGGATATTTTTGGAATTGCTCATACACATTCTCCATATGCTGCATGCTTTGCTGTACTCAAAAAAGGTATTCCTCTTATACATATTGAGACTTTCTTTTCAGTAGGTGGAGATATTCCCGTTGTGGATTTTGCACTTCCTGGTTCAGAAGAATTGGCAAAAAAATCACTTAAAAAACTTTCTAATAGATCAGCAGTTCTTTTAGAAAGTCATGGAGTTTTAACAATAGGCTCTTCATTACCGAATGCAGTTTTAATTGCGATATTAGTAGAAGAATCAGCAAAAATTTATCATAAAGCTCTTCAGGTAGGTGAACCTAAAAATTTATCAGAAGAACAAGTAAGAGCTTTAGAGAAAATATTAAAGGAAAGCTCTCCTGAATAATAACATATTGATTCTTTAAATTTTACTGATATAATTAATAAATTAATTCATAAAATAAAATATAATATATGTAATTTAAATTATTGATAATTAATTAAAATAGGAGGGGTTATGGATCCTGAAAGAGATAAAGCTTTTGTTGAGGAAGCACATAAGCTAATTGAGAAAGGTAGAGAAAAAGGGATAATTTTTAGATTATTAGGTTCAATTGCAGTAAAACATCATAGTCCAAAATATAGGTATCTTTATGATGAAATGAAAAGACCACTTACAGATATAGATTTTATGACATATGGAAAATTTAGAGAAGGAATGAGAAAGTTTTTCAAAGACTTAGGTTATGAACCAATGAACCCGAGATTTTTTGCATTATATGGTAAAAAAAGACAAATCTACTGGAGTGATGAGAAAAAATGGCAAGTAGACATATTTTTTGATGAGTTAGATATGTGCCATAAGGTTGATTTTAGAAATAGATTGGAAATGGATGACCCTACTATCACTTTAACTGATATATTATTAGAAAAGATGCAAATAGTAGAGATAAATCCAAAGGATATAAAAGATACTATCATAATGTTACTTGAGCACGATATTGGGGATAAGGAAGAAGAAACAGTAAACATGAACTATATATCTAAGCTTTTATCAAAGGATTGGGGATATTATTATACAGTGACTACTAATCTAAAAAAAGTTAAAGATTTTCTTGGTGAATTTGAATCTCTGACGGATGAAAATAGAAAAATTGTAGCAGATAGAATTGATAAAATACTTGAAAGAATAGAAGATGAACCTAAAAGCCTGAAATGGAAAATAAGGTCTAAGGTTGGTACAAAGAAAAAATGGTATAAAGAAGTTGAGGAAGTGGGGAGGTAAAAATGGCTAAAACAAGATTTATGTTCGCAACAGATTTGCATGGTTCAGAAACAGTCTGGAGAAAGTTTCTGAATATAGCAAAAATTTACGATTTAGATGCTCTTATTCTAAGTGGAGATATGACTGGTAAAATAATGGTTCCAATTATAAAAAGGGACGACAGGAAATATACTTCGCATCTTTTAGGAAGAGAATATGTTTTATCAGAAGAAGAATTACCTGAATACGAGGAAAAAATAAGAATGACTTCTTATCTTCCATATAGAACTACTCCGGAGGAAAGTGCCAAAATAGGAAATGATGAGGAATACAGAGAAAATCTATTTGAGAAATTAGAATGTGATATTGTTGAACATTGGTTAACATTGATACCTGATAGAGTACCTGATAAGTGCAAAGTTATTATAAGTCCTGGAAATGATGATAAGTTTGCTATTGATGAAGTAATTAAGAAAGATCCAAGAATAACATTTGGTGAGGAAGAGGTGGTTGATTTAGATGGAGAGCACGAAGTTCTCTGTTTTGGTTGGACAAATCCAACTCCATTTGATTCTCCAAGAGAATGCTCAGAGGAAGAGATGGAAGAGAGATTAGAGAAAGTAGTAGCTAAAGTTAAGAATATAGAGACTGCTGTATTTTGCATCCACTGCCCACCATATGATTCTCATCTTGATTATGCACCAATGGTAGATAAAGATTTAAATATAATAATTATAGGTGGTAAACCTCGGGAGGTACCAGTAGGAAGTCATGCTGTTAGAAAAATTATTAAAAAATACCAACCATTAGTAGGACTTCATGGACACATTCATGAAAGTCCAGGATATATAAAAATTGGTAAGACTGTATGTTTCAATCCAGGAAGTGAATATGGGGAGGGTATATTTAAAGGTTATTTGGTAGAAATTGAAGGTGATAAAATAATTAGACTTCAGAGAGTAGAAGGCTAATTTAATTTGAAATTAATTTTAAAGCTTCACTTCTAAAATCTTTTGGATGAAGTCCTAAATCAGAGACTGGGATTTCAATATAATCATTTTTATAGATATCACTTGTATATAATCTTAAAGAAGTTTTTCCTAAACCACCATAATACAAAGAAATAAATTTAAAATCTTTCCACTTTGAGGATATTTTTTCCTTACCAATTTCTAAAATAAAACTTTCTTTGTCATAACTAAAAGTAGGATGATATTTAAGTCTATAATACAAATAAGACACAATAGCAGCTAAAATTATCTCTATTCCAAAAATCCACCACTCTACAATTATAATCTTCGTGAATAAGAAGTTTGTAATAATTCGTAATGTTACTATAAAAATAAAAAAGATAGAGAATGATTTACCTAAGTCTCCAAAATTTATTTTTGATATTTTCTTCATTAGAATCTCAAAATAGTTTTAATTTTTCTTCCTATAACTGAATTATTAGTTAAAATATTTTTGGTATTTAAATTTACTAAAGCAATACCAATATTAGAAAGGTCATTTTTTTCAACCCACTTTATTATACTTTGATTAAATTCACCCTCTTTTGGAATGATAAGCCAGGACCATTTTACATTGTTCTTCTTCATCATTTTAGATATTTCTCTAAGTAATATTCTTAAATTCTCTTTTTTAAGATATGAATTTATTTCTGAAGGATATACAAAGCATGACACCAAATAGTTTGGCATGGCAAAGTAAGCAAAAAATCTCGAGAGTAAAAAACCTTTACTTCTTGTTTGTCCTCTAACAACTAATGGAAAAACAAAATTATCAAGTGAATAGTTTATAAATGATTCATTGAACTCAGCAATCCACTTTCCCATTCCTTTAATCAGTTGATTTTCTATATTATCTATAAAATTTCTCAAATTAATTACTCTTTTCATATATATGTTATTTTATTTCTATTTATCTATTTATTATAATATTTAAATGATAATCAGCTCCTGTTTAAAACAGGAGCTGATATATCGAACTTCAATAGTATGTTTGTAACAACCAGAATTTTAATCTGGAGGAATTTCAGTAAATATTGTGGTCAACTCTACACCTGTTCTTTTAGCCTTATTACTGTAGTACCAATAGATAAAGTATCCTAAAGCGATAAGGAAAATAGTGAACAACAATGGCATTGCAGCTTTAAAACTGTCTATTTTTAAAAGATTCCATGCATGTTCATTAGTAGCGAATACCCATAAGGCAATGAAATTTCCTATTATTGCCAAGGCTGCAATTATTTGAGTAGTTGTTTTACTAGCTCTAAATGGTGACCTCTCAAATATATCGGGCTTTCTTATAGGGAACATGAAAGCTGCAGTACACACAATTAAGAAGAATATTGCGTCCCATATGTCAGTTGCTGCAATAGCTCCACCAGGATTAATAATACTATGAATAAAACTTCCTAAGTAAATACCACTTTCTCCAAAAAGATCAGCTTCAGCAGCACAACCAAATATTGCAACAAGTGACACAAAAATAATTGCATTTACTGGTGAATGCCATTTCTCATTTACTTCTGCTAATTTATCAGGTAGAACTCTATCAAAAGCCATAGCAAATATCATTCTTGAAGATGTCAAAATGAAGGGTGGAATGTCATTAGCAACCCATAAAGCTGCAAAAAATATCAGTATCCACATAAATCCTGCTCCAAATCCACGTCCTGCAGCTGATATTGCAGCAACAACTGGCATCCATCCACCAATTTTAGCTAATCCAGCATCTGCAAAACTTCCTCCTCCAAAATTAAGATATCCAATAGCTGACATCAACGAGAAATCTCCAACTTTTCCAGCCATCATTGCAGCTCTTGCCATTAGTGTTGAAATAGTCATATAGATACCAATGATTACCAATCCTGATGTAAACATAGCTTTTGGTAAACTCTTGTGTGCTTCTTTTACCTCACCAGCTACAAATGAAGCAGCAGCATAACCAATATAAGCCCAATAAGCTGCTAACATTGCAGTTCCAACTGCTCCCCAGTAGGTATTTCCTGCTGCTGTATCTGCCATTCCCTGGTCAATAGCTGCTTGTGTATAAGCAGAAGCATTAGAACCGAATAATGATTGAACGCCTGCCTCCATAGTTTGAGGATTTGCTACAATAAATAGTATATATACAATCACTAAAATAAATGCTGGAATCCAGAATAGCCATTGAAGTAATTTTCCAGTCAATTTTATTCCATAGAATGCAATTCCACTGAAGATTGCAAGTATTAATACACCCCACAAGAATAATCCAACAGGACTAGTAAGCCATCCAGGAAGTGTGACACCAGCTAATCCTGCAAAAAGCCAGACAGCTTCCATTGTTGCAACAGCTATTAATCCATAAGAGACAGCAACTGCAAAGAACTGAAGCCATGTGGCTACAAATCCTAAAGCTGGATTTAGAATTCTAGAAATGAATATGTATCCACCACCCGACCTTGGCATAGCAGCTGATAACATTGAAAAACAGTACAATGATACCAAAATAATTAATCCAGCAAGAGCAAAAGCCATTACAACGGGATGAATTCCAAGAAGAAATGTACTCTCACCTACAGGAGCCCAGCCTGTTGCCTGGAAAACTCTTTTTTGCCATCCAAGTCCTACAACATTAGCAATAGCTATAAGAACTGCAGTTCCAACTCCTATTTCTCGTACTAATCCTGTAGCTTTTCTCGTAAATAACTTTTTTTCTTCTTGCATGAAGATAACCTCCTAACATTAATAAAATATTTATACAAGAAGTGATTTGAAAGAAATAATCTTTCAAATAAAGAGTTAATTCTCTATATGCCTCCTTTCTTTAATAGATTATTAATTATATTTACCATTTATTTTTACTAATACTAAAATTATTATACCAGTTATAGCAAAAGCTATAACAATGGGATGAATTCCAAAAAGAAATTTTAATTTATTTAACTAATATACATATTGATACGTTTGACGAATAAAAATTTTAATATGTTGCTTATATATAAAAAATCTTAATATAAAATTTATAAGTTGATTTTATATAAATTTTATCAAAAGGTCAATAGAAGTTTTAATTTTGTGTAGTACCAATTTAGAAATGTCCGGTTTTGCATTAACTAATAAATTTAAATTAGTGTCATTGCGAGTAGTTCCTGGCTGTCATTGCGAGCATAAGCGAAGCAATCTCTATCAGAAACAGACTGTGTGATCTCATTTTAATTAGATTTAACAACATATCTTATTTGAGATTGCCACGCCACCTTTAGTGGCTCGCAGTGACACTAATTTAAATTTTTTCTTTTTTCAATTAATAAAAATTGCTTTTTTTAAAATATTTGATAATAATTATATTTAAATAAAATTAATAATTATGTAAAAATATCTTTAAATAGCTTAATCATTTTAATATGCAAGGAGGTAAAAAATGGCAGTAAGAAAATTTATTACACTTGAAGGCTCTTCTTTTAGAAGTTGGAGTGATGCAGCAAGAAATGCAATTACAGATGCATCACATACAATCAGGGGTATTGACAGAGTAGATGTGATAGATTCCTGGGCAAAGGTTGAAGAGGGAAAAATTATTGAATATAGAGTAAAGGTTCAAATATCTTTTGATGTTAAGCGGGAAGTTACCGAATAATAGTTGTAAAAAAAAATTAAAAAGACTCCAAAAAGAACTAAGTGTTTCTTTTAACATTCAGCCTTTTAAAATTAAATTTTTAAATTTAGGAATAAATTAGAAAGAAACCCAACGGCTTTAGTCGTTGGAGGTGTCACATATTTTATTTATATGATATAAGTAATTGATTAACTGAAATTTATTTTAAA
>JAUWOM010000111.1 GCA_030612085.1 Actinomycetes bacterium | reverse complement strand
ATTTAATCTAACTTTTTAAGTAAGTATCAAAATTTTTTTATAACATTATAAATAAATAACCTGGATAAAATAACACTATTAATGTAAATTTACCCTTGTTAAAATAGCATTAATAATGAAAAAAAGAAAGAATAAATCTACGAATGAAAGATAAATACGCAAAATATTTACTTAAAAAGACAAAGAGAGATTATGAGGAAATAGCCGAGCATTTCTCTGAAACGAGGGTGATGCTCTGGAGGGATATAATATTTTTAAAAGATTATGTAAAAGATAGAGACAATATTTTGGATTTAGGTTGTGGAAATGGAAGGCTTTTTGAACTTATCAAAGATAGGAAAATAAGTTATGTAGGAATTGACTCATCTAAAAAATTTATAGAAATAGCAAGGGAGAAATATAAAAATTATACAAATGTTAGATTTTTAGTTGGTGATGCACTAAAAACTAAGTTTAAAGACAATGATTTTGATTCTATATATTCAATAGCGTTATTACATCAGATACCCTCGAAAAAATATCGACTTAAATTTTTAGAGGAGGCAAAAAGAATTCTAAAAGATAAAGGCTTCTTAATTCTAACCGTATGGAATCTCTGGCAAAAAAAATATATTAAATATGTTTTAAGAACATTTATTTTGAAATTAAAAATTCCCTTTTTAACTAAACTGGATTTTAAAGATACTTTCATTCCATGGAAAAAAAGAAATGGTACAACAATTAATCGCTATTTCCATGCTTTTACAATTAATGAATTAAAAGGACTTATAAAAAAGGCTGGATTTAAAATAATTGATATTGGATTCACCAAAAGAGACAAAAAACAGCCTAATATCTTTATAATAGCTCAGAAAGTTAGTTAAAAATTTATTATTGGAATAGCACCTGGAATAGCACTCAGAATAGTACCCAGAATAGTACCAGGTCTTGACATGAGACATATAAAAAAGGGTTCAGGTCTTGCAATATTACATTTTACATTAATGTATTTAATGTTAAAATATTTAACTTAGTTTAATTATTAAATCTTTAGGAGGTTAAAATGAGAGAAAATTTTAAGGGAAGAGATTTTATTACTCTGCTTGATTACACAAAGGAGGAAATAGAGACTATATTAGATGTAGCTCAGGATTTGAAGAGAAAAAGAGCAAATGGCAAGCCACATCTACTACTTGCAGGGAAAACTCTATTTATGATTTTCTATAACCAATCGCTCAGAACAAGAAATTCTTTTGAAGCAGGAATGACACAACTTGGAGGTCATGCTCATTTTCTTGACCCCTCAAAAATTTATTCTCCAGCACTGGAAGGTGATGAAAAAGCCTATGCAACAGAGAGAGTTTCTGATGTTGCAAGAGTTTTAGCAAGAATGGGCGATGGAATTTCAATAAGAATTTATGGAGATCCAGTAGAATGGATTTATGGAAAAGCAAACTATCTGGTAAACAATTTTGCTCAATGGGCAGATATACCTATTATAAATATGGAATGTGATAAATATCACCCTTGTCAAGCTATGGCTGATATATTAACAGTAAAGGAGAAGTTTGGAGGATTTTCTGGTGTCAAGTTTGTAATGAGCTGGGCTTATTCTCCATCTGTTCATAAACCGCTTTCTGTTCCTCAAAGTGCGATAATTGCTGCTACGATGATGGGAATGGATGTAACGTTGGCTTATCCAAAAGGACTTGAGCTTGACCCAGATGTAGTAAAAGCTTCAGAAGAATATGCTAAAAAATTTGGTGGTTCATTTTCAATTTCCAATGATATGAGGGAGGCTTTTGAGGGAGCTCATGTTGTGTATCCAAAGAGCTGGACTTCAAAACATAATATCCCCCCAGAATCAGAGAAGCCAGAGATGGAGAAGACAAAGGAACTATTTGATAAAAACAAAGATTGGATTTGTGATGAAGAGAAGATGAAACTGGCTCATAAGAATGCAGTTTATATGCATTGTCTACCATGTGACAGAGGATTTGAAGTAACTAATGAAGTAATTGATGGTCCCCAATCAGTAGTATTTGATGAAGCTGAAAATAGACTTCATGTACAAAAAGCAATTATGGCACTCACTATGTAAAGACCTGACACTAAAAATTTTTAAAAAGGAGAAGAAATGAGTTTATATGGGAAGGATTTAATAACAATCTGTGATTGGAAAAAGGATGAATTGGATAAAGTCTTGAATTTAGCAAAAGATGTAAAGAAGAATAGATTTTCTCCTAAATATACAAAACTACTTGAAGGTAAAACATTTCTTATGGTTTTTTATAACCCATCACTTAGAACTCGTATTTCATTTGAAGTAGCAATGACAGAGTTAGGTGGACACTCACAGTTTTTAGAGCCAAGTAAAATGAGGGTGAAACTTTTGGAAGTAGAAGGGGAGACAGTAAAAGATTCTGCAAGTGTTATGAACAGATATGCTCATGGAATTGGAATAAGAATTTTAGAGGATGCAGTAGAGAAATATGGTGATGGAGATTTATTACTAAGGGAATATGCTAAATATACAGATATACCAATAATTAATATGGCCGATGATATATATCATCCATGTCAGGCACTTGCAGATACTATGGGTGTTACTGAACACTTAGGTGATGTTAAAGGTAAAAAGTTATTAATGATGTGGGGATATTCTCCTAAGATGCGCTCATGGTGTTCAATTCAAAGTAATTTGCTAATAAGCAGCAGATTTGGTATGAATGTCACTCTGGCTCATCCAGAAGGATTTGATTTAGATCCTAATATAATTACAACTTGTAAGGAATATGCATCAGAATCTGAAGGCTCTTTTGAAATCACTCATAATTTAAAAGAAGCTTTCGAAGATGCAGATGTTGTTTATAGCAGAAACTGGATGAGTTCAAAAAGATATGAGATAGGGGATGAAGCAGAAAAAGCTTCTTATGAAAAATATAAAGATTGGAGATG
>JAUWOM010000087.1 GCA_030612085.1 Actinomycetes bacterium | reverse complement strand
TGGTATTCAGTAAAGTTAGAAAATCCACTTGATGATAAGACATTAATTAAAAATGAAAACATGAAATTTGTGTATAGAATTGGCAATAAAGATATTGAAAATAATATCGAAAATAACTCCATCTTGCGAGTGACAAGTTCTCCAGATTTCTCAAATTCTAATTTTTCAATTAAAGATGAAAATGGTGGAGCTTTAAGAAATAACGATATCCTATCCTTTAATATGACTGTTAAAAATACTGGTAATATGAATGCAACAAACACAGAAGTAATGATCAATATTCCTGAAAATATGTTCTTAGTTGAGGAGAGTTTAAAGATTGAAGATTATATCTGGGATGTCTCAAAAGGAGTTTTTACTATTGATATTGGCAATTTTAATACAAATATGGAGAAAGAATTTGAATTTCAATTAAAAGTTCAGGATGTAAAAATCGATGAAACTATTTTAAAAACTGATTTAAGAATAATATCTGACCAGATTGAGGAATTTTTAGGTGAAAAGGAATTAGTAGTCAGGATTTTTCCAGATTTTTCAACATCTGAGGTTTATGTCATAGATGAAAATGGTGGTTCAGCTTGGGCAGGTGATACACTTACTTACACTTTAAAGATAAAAAATACTGGAGATAAAAATGCAGAAAATGTTAGGATATTTTGTCCCATTCCATCAGGTTCTTCTTATATTAATCAAAGTGCTACAAAAGAGGGGGTTTCCTGGAATAATGATATAGGTAGCCTTATGTGGACATTTGAAAACTTTGGAATTGGTGAAGAAAAAACCCTTAGTTTTAGAACAGCTGTAAATATTGTATATAACCCCATAACTGTGACTTTAAGTCCATACTTAAAAAGTAATGAGATTGAATCATTAGAACTCACCAAGGTAAGTTTAGCCATTAGACCCAATGTTAAATTAACCGTTGTAGCATTGGGGGATTCACAGGTAGGTTTAACAACCTGGGTTGAAAGATTAGATACTTTGCTTGAAAATACTTATCCTCATGCGGACTACAATACGATTAAGTTTGGATATAGTGGTGGGAGAATTACAGATGGATATAGGCATGCAAGTGAGGCATTATCTCATAGTCCTAAAGTTTTTCTCATAGGATATGGTACAAATGATACTGGTAGTGGTATGAGCTCATCAAAATTTGGATCATACTTGGGGAAAATAATTGAAAAAGCAGGCTCAGAATTGCAAGTGATTAGAATTGTTTATTCAACAGCTCCAATTGATTTAAATAAATGGTCATTTAAATCAAACTATACGGAATTTAATAATGTTTCAAGAAGTGTAGCAGCAAGTAAAGGGGCTCTTTTTGTTGACATCTGCTCTCCATTAAAGGGGAATATGTATAAGTATCTTCAATCAGATGGTTTACATCTAAATGAAAATGGTTCACAAAAAGTAGCAGAAATAATGTTTAATGTTTTAAGAAATCATCTTAATGAAGTAGGAGCACTAAAAAAATAAATTGTAATTTACTTTTTGTTAAGTAAAATTGTGAGGGAGGATTTTTAAATATGAGTGAAAGGATTTTAGTTACTGGTGGCGCTGGATTTATAGGTTCACATCTTGTAGATGCTCTACTTAGAAAGGGCCATTCTGTAAGAATATATGATAATCTTGAACCTCAAGTTCACGGTGAGTCTCAGAATGTACCTGATTATTTTAATAAGGAAGCGGAATTAATAAAGGGTGATGTTAGAGACAGAAAAAGATTAAAGAAAGCAATTTATAATATTGATGTTGTATTTCATTTAGCAGCTTCAGTGGGAGTTGCTCAATCAATGTATGAAATAGCCAGATATACTGAATCAAACACTATGGGTGGTGCTACACTTTTGGATTTAATTGCAAATGAAAAAAATAATATTAAAAAGATAGTTGTTGCATCATCTATGTCAGTTTATGGAGAGGGAGCCTATAATTGTGATAATTGTGGTAAAGTTTACCCTAAAATTCGATCACTTGAGCAGTTCAAAAAGAATGACTGGGAGATGAAATGCCCAAACTGTAATATAGATGTTATGCCAATTCCCACTAATGAAGATAAACCTCTTTTTCCAACATCAATATATGCTGTAAGTAAAAGAGACCACGAGGAGATGTTTTTAATAATTGGAAGAGCATATCAAATTCCAACTGTTGCTTTAAGATTCTTTAATGTATACGGTCCAAGACAGGCATTATCAAACCCATATACAGGTGTAGCAGCAATTTTCTCAAGTCGAATTATAAACAATAATCCTCCAATAATTTTTGAAGATGGCAACCAAGCAAGAGATTTTATCCATGTATCAGATATAGTACAAGCATGTATTTTAGCTATGGAAAAGAGTGAAGGAGATTATCAGGTTTTTAATATTGGGACTGGAAGAAAATTGTCTGTTTTTGACATAGCAAATGTTTTAATGGATAAATTATTCTTTAAAGGAGAATCTCGGGTAGTTAATAGATTCAGAGAGGGCGATATAAGGCACTGTTACGCTGATATATCTCTTGCACAAGAAGTCTTAGGTTATAAACCAAAGATTAAGTTTGAAGATGGTATTATTGACCTTGTTAATTGGGTTAAATTGCAGCATGCAGAGGATAAAGTTAATTCTGCTATTGACATATTAGATAAAAAAGGACTAACAAAATAGTATGGAAAAAAAGTTTAACATATTAGTGATAGCTCCAACACCCTTTTTTGCTGATAGAGGATGCCATATAAGGATACTTGAGGAAATACGAGCTCTTCAAAAGTTAGGTAATAAAGTAACTCTCTATACTTATGGTCTGGGACGAGATATAGCTGGAGTTAACATTAAGAGATCTATAAATTTTTCATGGTATAAAAAATTATCAGCTGGTCCTTCCTGGCACATGTTCTATATTGATCCAATATTAGGAATTAAGTGTATGATGGCTATTTTGAAGGAGAAACCTGATATTATACATGCTCATCTTCATGAAGGCGCAATTATTGCTTATTTTGCTAAGATTTTTAGACCTAAAACCCCAATTATTTTTGACTATCAAGGTAGTCTTACGCAGGAGTTAATAGACCATAAATTTATTAAAAGAAATGGTATTTTAAATAAATTTATATATTTTATTGAAAATAGAATAAACAGAATGCCAGATGTAATTGTTACAACTTCTAACAATTCAACCAGACAGTTAATTAGTAATTTCAAAATTGATAATAAAAAAGTTTTTACAATTACAGATGGTGTTAATTCTGACGAGATAAGTCCTGGAGAAGATAGTTTAAATATAAGAGAAAAATTCGGAATTTCTGAATTAAAAAAAATCATCATATATGTTGGAGTCTTAAGTAAATATCAGGGCATAGATTTACTTTTAGAAGCAATTTCTATTTTAAATAAGAAGGAAGAAAAGGAAAAAATTCATTTTATAATTGGTGGTTTTCCAGAAAAAAGCTATATTGAGATGTCAAAGAGATTACAAATTTCTGACATGGTCACATTTACTGGTAGAGTTGCTTATAATGAATTGCCAGATTATTTGAGAGCTGCTGATATAGCAATTACTCCAAAAATCTCTCAAACAGAAGCAAATATGAAGGTTTTTGGTCATATGGCAGCAGGAATTCCTACCATCTGTTTTAATAATCCAGTAAATAGGGAAATACTTGGGGACTTAGGTGTATATGCCAAGTTAGGTGATAAAGATTCTTTAGTGGAGGTAATATTAGATTTAGTTAGTAATCCAGAAAAGGTCAAAGAGTTAGGTAAAAAATCCAGGGAAGTTGCGATAAAAACCTACTCATGGAAATCCGTGGCCACGAAATTTATTGAAATTTATAAAAAAGCTGGCGCCATTCCCAGCAATCAATGATACTTTTTTACTAATTGTCATTGCGAGCCACCGAAGGTGGCGTGGCAATCTCTCTCGGGATAAACTCCGGTGGCGTGGTAATCTCCTTTAGGTGTAAAGGAAGGGAAGGGAGAAATAATACTGAAATATTAAAAAATTATATTTAAGGAGTTAATTTTATGAAAGTTTTAGTTACTGGAGGAACAGGATTTGCTGGAAGTCATTTAGTAAACAGATTAATCTCAGATGGATTTGAAGTAAGAGTAATTGCAAGAAATTCTAAAAAAGCTGAGAAATTAAAAGAGAAAGGTGTTGGAATAATTTTAGGTGATATTACTGATAAGGATGTGGTAAAGGGAGCAGTAAATGGAGTGAAAAAAGTATATCATCTGGCAGCAAATTGGAGAACTGCTGGTGTCCCTGATAAGGTATATTGGGATGTAAATGTTGGAGGAACAAAAAATCTTTTGGAAGCAAGTTTAAAAGAGAATATAGAAAGATTTGTTCATTGTAGCACTATGGGTGTTCATGGTCATGTTGATGAAATCCCTTCCAATGAGAATACAAGATATAATCCAGGAGATATTTATCAAGTAACTAAATTAGAAGCGGAAAAATTAGCTCTTAATTTCTATAAAGAAAAAGGTCTTCCAGTATCAGTTATAAGACCATGTGCAATTTATGGACCAGGAGACATGAGGTTACTTAA
>JAUWOM010000072.1 GCA_030612085.1 Actinomycetes bacterium | reverse complement strand
TATATATAAAAATAAAAATTTAACATTTTAATTCAGTAATTAATTGAGATTGCCACGCCACCGGAGTTTATCCTGAGCATAACGAAGGAGTGGCTCGAAATGACAACCAGGAGCTGCTCGCAATGACAAAAATATATGTTGGCAATGTGTCATTGCGAGGAGCGTTAGCGACGTGGCAATCTCATTTAAATTTATATTTTTTAACATTTTGTTTTAGTAACAACATTTAAAAGGATATATTTTGAAAATAAGAAATTTTAGGTGTGTTTTGTGTAAAAAAGAATATAAACCTTCAGAAGTAGAGTATATATGTACAAAATGTGGTCCATCAGGAATTTTGGAAGTTATTTATAATTATAATAGTTTTATAAACAAGGCGAAGGTTCCATATGAATTTAAAAATACTATGTGGGAACTTTTAAATTTTCTTCCTATGGATAATTCTAAGAAAGTAAAAAAATTTGGGGATGAGGATACTCAATATTTTTCTAAAGATGATTTTAATAATATACCACCTCTTAAGGTTGGAGGAACACCAATTTATAGAAACAAAACTTTATCAAGACAGTTACAAATAAAAGATTTATATATAAAGGATGATACAGTAAATCCAACCTCTTCCTTAAAGGATAGAGCCAGTGCATTAGTTGTAAAATTGGCTTTAGATAAAGGAGTTGAAGCTATCACCTGTGCTTCTACTGGAAATGCTGCATCTTCACTTGCTGGAATTTGTGCAAGTGTAGGACTGAAATGTTATATATTCGTTCCTAAAGCTGCTCCTAAAGCAAAGATTGCTCAGCTTCTTATGTATGGAGCAGAGGTTTTTGCAGTAGATGGAAGTTATGATGATGCATTTGACCTCTCAATTGAAGCAACTAATAAATTTGGATGGTATAACAGAAATACCGCGTATAATCCTTTTACTATCGAGGGCAAGAAAACAGTGTCACTTGAAATAGCTAATCAACTCTCTTTTAAAATTCCTGATAAAGTCTTTGTTCCAGTAGGAGATGGTTGTATCATATCCGGGGTATATAAAGGTTTTTATGACTTAATAAAGATAGGTATTATTAAGAAGATTCCCCAATTAATTGCTGTTCAGGCTGAGGGTTCAAATGCCATTTATTTAGCAATGAAAAGGGGAGATAAAATCGAAAGTATAAAGCCTAATACAATAGCAGATAGTATTGCAGTTGGTAGACCTCGTAATGGTGAGATGGCTATATCTAATATCAGAGCATCAAATGGAGGGATAGAGGTAGTATCAGATGAAGAGATATTAAATGCTATGAGAATTTTAGCTGAAAGAACTGGCATATTTGCTGAACCCGCTGGAGCAACAGCATTTGCAGGACTAATTAAGATGTCAAGAGAAAAAAAATTAAAACCAGATGAAACAGTTGTTATTCTTGTTACTGGAAGTGGCTTAAAAGATATAGACTCTGCTTTAAAAGCAGTTAAAAAACCTCACTTTATTAAACCTGATATAAATGATGTTGAGAAAAATTTATAATTACCTTGAATATATTAAAAAATTAAATATTAAAAAGAAATAAATTTAATTTTTTGAAATTTATAAAATTTCACATAATTTTTTTATATTTTTAGGCAATATAGGCATATATATAGAATCATATTTATTAGATTACAGATATTTTCGTTAAATAGCATAAGCATATAATTATTTTTAAGCTACAAATGTTTTTAGGATACATTTATATTTAAAAATTTAATGGAAGAAGAAAAAGAACAGATCCATCTAATAAGAGAACTTGGATTAATAGAGGCTTTAGCTATTGGATTAGGATCTATGATAAGTGCAGGAATTTTTGTTTTATCAGCTAATGCTGCTGAAAGAGTTGGACCTGCTGCAATTCTTTCATTTATTTTTGCAGGGTTAATATGTATACCAACAGCTTTTATACTATCAGAAATAGCAACAGCTATACCAAAAGCAGGTGGCAGCTTCACTTATATATCACGTGCCTTTGGACCTTTAGCTGGGTCAATAGTAGGACCTGGAAATTGGTTAGGACTCATTTTTTTTGCTGCATTTAACCTTCATGCTTTTGGTCACTATCTTAGCTATTTTATTCCAATTCATCAGTTATTAGCAGCAATTATCATGGGAATTCTATTAACTGTTTTAAATTACTATGGAGCAAGAATAACTGGATTACTTCAAAAATATATCGTTATATTTTTAATAGCTATAATTATAATATTTATCTATCTTGGTTTTAATAAAGTAGATACCAATTTATATAAACCTTTCATACCTTATGGTTGGGGGGTAGTTATTGGAATTATAGGGTTAATTATTGTATCTTTTGTCAGTTTTGCACAAATTTCAACAATTGCTGAGGAAATTAAAAATCCTGGCAGAAATATTCCATTGGCAATCGTTGGTTCAGTAATAATAGCTATGATTCTATATGGTTTAATATTATTAGTTATAACAGGTGTATTACCATATAATACAATAGGGAATATAAAAGATCCTATAGTAGAAGTAGCAAGTAAATTCATGGGTAAATTGGGTAGCTCACTCATACCTGTCGCAGCACTTCTTGCAACCGCATCTTCAGCAAATGCTGCAATTATAGCTTCATCTCGAATAAATTATGCATTGGGAAGGGATAAAATTTTACCTAGTTGGTTTAGTTATATCCATCCAAAATATATTACTCCTTCAAATTCAATTTTATTAACAGGAATTTTATCAATTATATTATCACTTACAAGTAAGATAGAGGTATTAGCTGAAGTTACTAGTACTTTATTTATGATCTCATTTATAATGTTAAATTTAAGTCTTATTATTTTTAGACGAGCCAATTTGAATTGGTATAAACCTGTATTTCGGGCACCTTTTTATCCCTGGCTTTCCTTAATAGGAACAGCATTAAGTCTATTTGTTCTTACAATGATGAATAACTCATCTAAAATTATAGGTTTCAGTATAATCTTAGGAGGCATAATTTTATATTATACTTATTCAAGAGAAAGAACAACTGTAAAAGGATTATTAGGAAAATTATTAAAGGAAGACAAAGAGATTAAAAGGGTAAAGGAAGTTTTTACAGAGAGAATGGGTCTAAGCGAAAGAAATGAAATATTAGTACCAGTAAAAAACCCCAAAACTGCTAAGAGTCTGATAAGTTTAGCAGGTTATATTGCAAGAGGTAATGAAAAGTTAACTGTTACTGCTCTTAAGATTGTTAAAGTATCTCAAAATATTTCAATATCTGTAGCTCAAAAATATATATTAAAAAAACCAAATTATAGAAAAATATTACATATGGTAGAAAATTTTGCTAAAAAGAAAGATATTTCCATACATACAATTCTACAAGCTGCATATGGGATAACTTCAGGGATTCTTTCTATGGTCAGAGAGATTAATCCCAGAATAATTATTTTAGGATGGAGAGGTCCCATTACTTTTCATAGAATATATGAGAATCCAACCAAAGACGTTATTGGAAAAAGTAATTGTGATGTAGCTGTGCTAATGGACAAAGGATTGAATAAAATAAAAAAAATCCTAGTCCCAATTTCTAAAGGTCCACATTGTAAATTAAGCTTAAGGATAGCCGAAGATATTTCAAAAGCTTGTGAAAGTGAAATTACAGCAATTCATATAAAAACACCAAGAGATGAAGAGAAAAAAGAGGAAAAACTTGAAAAATTAAATAATTGGATTAGTCAAATATTTGCAGAGGAAGTTCTTAGAAATATATCCCTCTCGATTTGTAATTATAATTCTGTTGTTAAAGGAATTCTCGCTGAAGCTAAGATAGAAAAATATGATTTAATGATTATAGGAGCGAGTGAAGAGTGGAGGCTAAAGAAATTCCTTTTTGGGTCGATACCAGATTATGTTGCTAATAAAGCTCTATGTTCAGTTCTAATGGTTAAAAAACATGAAGTACGACATATCTCTTGGATAAGAAAAATTCAAATTAAAATATTAAATTTCAAAATAAGAATTTAATACTGTGTCATTGCGAGGGACAAAGTCCCGAAGCAATCTCATTAATCAAACGAGACTTTAAAATTATTTCATATAGAAAATAAAAATCTACATTTTATATATAGAAATTTTAAATATTGATTTTCCAATTGCCATTATTATTTTATTATTTCTTATACATTATTAACTTAATATCTTTACAAATTTTTAAAAAGATAATATAATAATATTAAAGATTGGCTCATAGCTCAGTAGGTTAGAGCGCATCTCTGATAAGGATGAGGTCCCTGGTTCAACTTCAGATAAGTCCGTCATCGTAGAAACAGAAGCAGAATTGGGTGTGGTGCTCGCCGCCCGCGGCGAGTGCTGTACAAAGAAAAGAAAAACACAAAAATTTTAAAAGAACAAAACTAAAAAGGGACAATCCGGTGTGCACAACGCAACCCTGAATTTAGAAGATTTCAGGCGCGAGTTATGCCAATAATTTTAATCAAACTTTGATTTGATATAATAGTTTAGTTTCCTGCCCCCGGAAAATTTTCCCATAAAAAATAACCATCATCATGAACAAAAAAAACTTAATCGGAATTGGAATAGGTATCTTAATAATCACCATCGCTCTCCTTGGAATGGATAGTATCCATGAATTTTCTGGTGAGCGTCTCCTAAAAATATTTAAGTCACCAGTAACAGGAATATTAATCCTCATTACCGGTATCTTGCTGATGGTACTTTCCAGCAGTAAAGCTGTCGAGCATTCGGCTATCCTTGCTTCCGCCCTAGGCATATCTCCACTTATGATTGGCCTCGTGTTAGTTTCCTTAGGCACTGATTTACCCGAGATCGTTAACTCAATTGTCTCCTCATCGTTAGGTCACGCAGATATCGATATTGGGGACTCCATGGGTTCAGTCTTAACTCAACTGACTTTGGTTTTTGGACTCCTTCCCTTTTTGGGTCGTTCATTTAGGGTTAAAAGAAAGGAAATTATCGTCATGGGTGGCTGTCTAATTTTGGCGATTATGCTTGTTATCTCTGTTGTAGAAAAGGGATATGTTTCTCGGATCAACGCCTTGTTTCTCGTTGGAAGCTGGCCAATTTATATGTTGATAACTAAGACTATAGTTGGGAGGGATGGTTTAAATCACGTAGGTTCGTTAAAAGCTTTTAAAAGAAATATATATCATTTTTCGATAGCTGGCTTAGGTTTTGTTGGCGTTGCTGTCGGCTCCTATGCTGTCATCCGTTCGGTAATTATGCTTTCAGAGGCAATTAAGGTCCCCGAGTACTTCATCAGTTTCTTTTTAGTGGGTATTGGGACATCTCTCCCGGAACTAGTAGTTGACGTGACCGCACTTCGTAAAAAACAATACGAGATTGCAATCGGAGACATAATCGGTAGTTGCATTGTTGATGCGAGCTTCTCCATCGGAATCGGTCTATCTTTATTTCCCCAAGCAGTTTCTGGTGAGCTCGCCAGACCGACCATCCTCTACACATTATTTGCCTCTTTAGCAGTCATTTCTATTTTGGTAGCCAGAGAAAGAGTAGATAAAAAGGCAGGAATCATTTTCATTGTGCTTTACTTATTTTCTTACATATTTTTGATTAATAAGCTTATACCTTAAAGGATTTAACATTTAATTATTATAGGGGCTAGTGAAGAGTGGAGATTAAAAAATTTCTTTTTTGGCTCTTTACCTGATTATATTGCTAAT
>JAUWOM010000082.1 GCA_030612085.1 Actinomycetes bacterium | reverse complement strand
TGGAAATGTATTTTTCAAGAGATTGTCTAAAAACAAAAAAAGCATAAATATAATACCTTAATGGATTTTCATTAGTTAAGAAAATATTCTACAATTTATAAAACATTTTGAGAAAAGACCATAAAATTATGGTCTTTTTTTTATTAAAATAATTAATTCCCTCCTACTCTATTAAATAAAATTTTAGATTCCAATAAAGTTTTAATATAAGATAATCTTATATAATAAAATAAATCTATAAAGTATAAATAATTAAATTCCTACCCAATTTTATGGAAAATGAGTTATAAAGAAAAAATAGATCTTTTAGATGAAGCTAAATATTCGTTAAAGGTGGAGATGGAGGTAACGGTTGTGTCAGTTTTCTAAGAACACGCTATAATGCAAAAGGCGGACCAGATGGTGGAAGTGGTGGAAATGGAGGAAGTGTCATTTTAAAAGCTGACTCACAAAAAACCTCCTTGCTTGATTTTGCATATCTTGTGCATTTTAAGGCTGAAAGGGGCAAGCATGGAAAAGGTGCAAATAAGAATGGAAAGAATGGAAAGGATTTAATCATAAATGTTCCAGTTGGCACAGTGATAAAAGATGATAAAGGTTCATTTGTAACAGATCTTAATCAGGATGGTATTGAAGTAATTATAGCTAATGGTGGAAGAAGTGGAAAAGGAAATACTTCTTTTGTTAGATCAACATTACAAGCTCCATCTTTTGCTGAGAAGGGAGAAGTTGTAAGGGGAAGATGGATTGAGCTTGAGTTGAGACTAATTGCAGATGTTGGGATAGTAGGATTTCCAAACGTTGGAAAATCAACCTTACTCAGTAAATTAACTTCAGCAAAACCAAAAATAGCTAATTATCCATTCACGACCTTGTATCCAAAGGTTGGAATGAAAGAAGAAGAAGATTTCAGTTATATAATTGCAGAAATTCCTGGGTTAATTAAAGGAGCTCATAAGGGAGCAGGTCTTGGAATTAAGTTTCTAAAACATGTTCTAAGGACGAAAATTCTCATTCATGTTTTAGAAGTCTCAGCATCTTCTCAAAGGGATCCTATTAACGATTTTATTATGTTAAATAACGAAATGAAGTCATTTAATAGAGAGTTGTTGAAAAAACCTCAAATTATAGTCTTAAATAAAATAGATTTACTACAGGATGATGAAGAAATAAAGAGGGTAAAAAAATTTTTTAGTGAAAAATATAAAAAGAAAGTACACTTAATATCTGCTATTTTTTCCGAAGGTCTTGAAAAACTGTGTATTGATATAAAAGATATTTTAAGAAAGACTAAAAAAAAGGAAATAAAAAAAACAAAAATCAAAAAGGAATATATATTTAAAGAGCAAAAATTAATTAAAATAAAGAAGGAAGGTAAAGCCTTTAGAGTAATTGGTGATGAGGTAGAAAGAGCTGTAATAATGACAGATTTTAATAATCCGCAGGCTGTTTCGTATATGCAGCGCAAGCTTGATAAATTGGGATTAAATGAAAAATTGTTAAAATATGGAGCAAAAGAGGGTGACACAGTTTTAATTTGTGACAAAAATTTTGAATTTATTCCAGAGAAAGGTATGTAAAATAATAAAATTTTTTTAACATTATAATTTTTTTAATTTATAATTTTTATATTTATTAATTTATTTTTAAACTTTTAATTTTATAACTTAGTTAAATTATTGATATTGAGGTAGGTGTATAGATTTTGAGAATAGGAATAATGGGTGGTACTTTTAACCCTATTCACTATGGACATTTGGTAACAGCAGAAGAGGCAAGAATACAATTTAATTTGGATAGAGTATTATTTATTCCAACAGGTGATCCTCCTCATAAAGATGGTCAGAAAATTACAAATGCACAACAGAGATATCTGATGACTGTTATGGCTACAGGCTCAAATCCTTATTTTTATGTGTCCAGAATGGAAATTGATCGTCCTCAACCTTCGTATACTATTAATACAGTAAAAGATTTACATGAAGTTTATAAAGATTCACAAATTTTCTTCATAACAGGTACTGATGCAGTTTTGGATATATTGACATGGAAAAATCCAGCTGAAATTCTAAACTTGTGTATATTTATCGCAGCTACTCGTCCAGGTTATGAGCTCGATAGGTTGAACAATATTAAGAAAAGATTGAAAGATGAATTGGGAATAGCTGATATTAAAGAAAGAATACATATTATTAAAATACCAGCACTTGCCATTTCTTCAACTGATATTAGAAATAGAGTGAGGACTGGAAAACCTATTAGATATCTTTTACCAGAGGGTGTAGCTAATCATATTTATAAGATGGGTTTCTATAAAAAATAATTAAATTAAAATCAATGTAGGGCAACCCTTTAGGGTTGCATTTTTAACTTTTTTATTAGATTTATATACAAGTAATTTGTTTTAATATATTCTATGTAAAGATCTGACATTTCGTTGTAAAGTAACTCTTTAAGATTGCATTTATACAAAGCTAAAGCTTTGTCCTACATTTGGTGGATTTTATATATTTAGTAGGAGGATTAAAATTGGAAGAACAAAAAATTGGTACAAGAATGGAAAGAAGATTAAAATTAGAAAAGAGAAGAAAAAGAAAAATATTCACAATTTTTATAACATTACTAATGATCTTTATATCAATTTTCTTTTTTTCCTATTTGCGAAATTGTCTATCTAAACCGGGTAAAGAAACTGCACAAGAACAAACAACCAGTTCAACTTTAGAAGAGGAACAACCAACTTCAACTGAGGAGGAATTAGTTTTTAGTGGAAAAACAAATCTCTTAATCATTGGTTCTGATAAAAGCTTAGAGCAGATTTCTCCGAATTCAGTAATACTAACCAGCTATAATTCTATTTCAGAGGAAAGTTTATTACTCTCTATACCTTTAAGGACAATACTTCAATTTTCTGAAGAAGCTGTAACAGTGCAACAGTTATTAAAAGAAGGGCGAATAGAGGATTTAAAATCAGCCATAAATGATTCGATAGGGATTGAGGTGGATCACTATATCTTAGTAAATGTTTTTGATTTAGTGGAAAAAATTGGTGGTGTTTCAGTTAATATTCCGGAAAATATTAGCTTTCCAGATATTAATACTGATGTAACAGTTTTACTTGAGAAGGGAGAAAAGAATTTAAGTGGAGATTTAGCTATTAGTTATCTCCATTACATAAGTGGAGAAGGTGAAAGCATTTTACATGTATCGGATCAACAAGATGTTTATCTATCCATTTTAGATAAACTAATGGCTAAAAAAAGTTATTCTGAGATAGCCAATGAAATGCAATTAATTTCTGAATATTTTGCTTCAGATTTTTCTGTTGAAGAATTAATATCTTTAGGTTCATCTATGACTAAACTTCAGGAATCTAAAATTTTCAAAGATAAAACTTTACCTATAATAGTAGCAGAGATAGACGGTAATAATTATCATGTTCCACAACCTGAAAAAATAACAGAGATATTCGGGGAGTTTAAACCAGTTGTATCTCCTGAAGAAAAAGAAAAAAGTAATATCATAATTTTAAATGGTTGTGGAAGTCCTGGAATTGCAAATAGTGCAGGTAATAAACTACAGGATGACTTTCAAATAGTTGAAATTGGGAATGCAGCCAGCTTTCAATATACGGAAACTAAAATAATAGTTACTTCATTTAAAATAAGTGTAATTGAAGATGCAATTTCTATTAGAGAGCTCCTGGGGGTAGGGAAAATAGTAACAGATGGATCATTATCTGAACAATTCAGGCAAAAAGCTGATATTGTTATCATAATAGGTAGTGATTATATTCCAATTGGATAGGAGGGAAAAATATCTTTTAAAAAATCTTCTTTAAATGCCATAGAAGCTGCAAAAGCTGCTAACGAGAAGAAAGCCTTAGACATAATAGTATTGGATGTAAGTGGCAGGTTAATAATTACTGATTATTTTGTGATATGTAGTGGTAAAACAGACAGACAGATTAAAAGTATATCTGATGAAATTCAAAAAACATTAAAAGAAAATAATATAATACTACATAGAATAGAAGGTACTCCCAATGGAGGTTGGGTTCTTCTGGATTATTTTGATTTTGTAGTTCATATATTTAATATAAAATCAAGAGAATACTACAAGTTAGAACGACTCTGGAGGGATGCTGCTATTATTAAATGGGATAGTTAATATATAGTTGAAACAGGTTTTTGGTAATAAAATAAATATAAATAAAAGTGGGGATGTAGCTCAGTGGAAGAGCGCTTCTCTGGCAGGGAAGAGGCCGTGGGTTCAAGTCCCATCATCTCCACCATTATTTTTTAATTTTTAACTAAGTTAAATATTATGGAAAAATATAATCCTCGAGAGATAGAGGAAAAATGGCAAAATATATGGCAAGAAAATAAACTCTACAAGACAGAAGAGACAGAAGAGAAGCCAAAATATTACTGTTTAGATTTTTTTCCTTACCCATCTGGTGATGGATTATCAGTTGGACATTGTAAAAACTATGTCCCTACAGATGTCTTTTCAAGATTTAAGAGAATGTGTGGCTATAATGTACTTCACCCGATGGGGTGGGATGCATTTGGGCAACCTGCTGAGCAAGAAGCAATAAATAAGGGAATTCACCCGAAGATAACAACTGCAGAATACACTGCAAATTATAAAAGACAATTAGATTTAATTGGTGCATCTTATGATTGGGAAAGAGAAATAAACTCAAGTCATCCTGATTATTATAAATGGACTCAATGGTTTTTTCTGCTTCTGTATAAGAGAGGTTTAGCTTACCGTGCAAAAGCACCTGTTAATTGGTGTCCTAACTGTCTTACAGTTTTAGCAAATGAAGAGGTAGAAGATGGAAAATGCTGGAGATGTAGTAGTGAAGTTACAAAAAGAG